>JBIOEK010000366.1:0-4448 GCA_044445925.1 Hyphomicrobiales bacterium | reverse complement strand
CGAACAGCATCAGGGCCGGGCGCATGGCGAGCGCCCGCGCGATCGCGGCACGCTGCTGCTGGCCGCCGGAGAGATAGGCCGGATACTGGTCGCGCTTATCGGCGATCCCGACCTTGGCGAGCAAGGCCTCGGCCTCGGCAATGCATTCGGGCTTCGGCCGCTTCTGCACATGCACCGGCGCCTCGATGACGTTCTCGAGCACGGTCATGTGCGACCAGAGATTGAAGGTCTGGAACACCATACCGATCCGCGAGCGCAGACGGTCGACCTGGGCGCGGTCCGCGGCTTCGGTGCGGCCATGCCGGCCCTGGCGCAGGAGCACCCTCTCGCCGGCCACGACCACATCGCCGGAATCGGGGATCTCCAGCATGTTGATGCAGCGCAGCAGCGTCGATTTCCCGGAACCCGAAGAACCGAGGATCGAGACCACCTCTCCTTCCATTGCCTGGAAGGAGACGCCCTTCAGGACCTCGAGGGCGCCGAACCTCTTGTGCAATTCGGTCAAGGTCACGGCGGGGGATCTCGCCTCCAAGGCGCTGCCGCTCGACATATCGGTCACGCCACGGCTCCCTCGGCTTGCGTTACGGCGCGCAACTCCGAGCCACGCAAATGCGGCGTCAAGCGATGGTCGGCGAACTGCACCAAACGGGTCAGGACGAAGTTGATGGCGAGATAGATGGCGCCGGCGACGATGAACACCTCGACCGCCCGATAGGTGTCGGAAATGATCTTGGTCGCGAGGCCGCTGATCTCCATCAAGGTGATGATCGAGGCAAGGGACGTCGCCTTGACCATCAAGATGATCTCGTTGCCGTAGGCGGGCAGCGCCAGCCTCACGGCCAATGGCAGGACGATGCGGCGCAGCAAGAGCGACCGCGACATCCCGCAAGCGCGCGCCGCCTCGACTTGCCCGGCCGGCACCGACAAAAGACCGCCACGGATGATCTCGCTCGAATAGGAGGCGGTGTTCAAGGTCAAGGCCAGAACCGCGCACCAGAAAGGCTCGCGCAGGAACGGCCACAGGAGGCTCGTCCTGATCCAGGAGAATTGCCCAAGCCCATAATAGATGAGAAAGATCTGCACGAGCAGCGGCGTGCCGCGAAACACGAACACATAGCTGCGGGCGATCCAGTCGAGGCCGACGACGCCCGACAATCGCATCAAGGCGAGGACAAGCGCGATCACCGCCCCCAAGGCGACGGACAGGAAGGCGAGCTTGAGGGTGAGCGGCACCCCAGCGACGAGCGTCAGGAAGGTCTCGGCCATGAAGGCGGGGTCCATCAGGCTCTCCTTGTGCCGAAGTTGAGCCGGCGCTCGATCCGCTCCAAGGCGAAACCCGACAGGCTGGTGATGGCGAGATAGAGCGCGGCCGCGGCGATGAAGAAGTCGAAGGGCTGCCGCGTCGAGCCGGCACCGATCTGAGCTTCGCGCAGCAGCTCGACCACGCCCGTCACCGATACCAGCGCCGACTCCTTGAGCACCAGCTGCCAGATATTGCCGAGCCCGGGCAGGGCATGGCGCAAGGCGAGCGGCGCCAGGATGCGCCTGAACTTGAGGAACCTCGGCATGCCCATGGCATCCGCCGCTTCCATCTCGCCCCGGCTCACCGCGCGATACGCCCCGCGGAAGACTTCCGTGTGATAGGCGCCGCTGACGATGCCGATGGCGAGCGAGCCGGCCACAAAGCCCGGAAGGCTGACGAAGCCCGAGGCGCCGAACAGATGCCCGATTGGCGTGAGCAGCGTGCTGCCGCCGAAATAGAAGAGATAGATGACGAGAAGATCGGGGATGCCGCGCAGCACCGTCGTGTAGGCATCGGCCGCACCCCGCGCGATGCGTCCGCCGCCGATCTTGGCCCAGGCCGCGACGGCGCCTATGAGGGCGCCGGCGAGGAAGCCGCATGACGCGACCGCCAGCGTCATCAGGGCGCCGGCGAGCATTGCGGCGCCCCAGCCCTGATCGCTGAACCCCAGCAGCTGCCAAAAGCCGGGCTGCGTCACCGCCACGCCGGCCACCTCGACGAGCCGCGCCGTCTAGCGCACCGGTTCAGCTGCGGCGGGCGCCGCCGCCGACGCCCGTCCGAACGGCCTCCGGACCTGAGCGAACGCCCGCCGGCAGGCTTTCCGGTCGCGGGCCTTGAAATCGCAGGCACGCGGCAGCCGCGCCGGCCGTCAGTTTCCCGATGACGGGCTGAGGTCGAGCTTCGTCCATTTGAGCGACAGGGTGCGGATGGTCCCGTCTTGCGTCGCCTCCGTGATCGCCTTGTCGAAAATGGCCTTGAGCTCGGGTTCGTTCTTGCGCATCCCGATCGCGACTTCGGTCGCCAGCATCGCGCCCTTGAGCAGCGGCCCGGTCATCGCGAGATCCTTGTTCTCAGGCTGGTCGATAATCGAGTTCATGTAGACGCCGCTGTCGAAGCTGGCATCGATCCGCCCCGCATGCAGGTCGAGGTCGCGCTCGGGCGAGCTCTTATAGGTGCGCACCGTCACGTCATCCCCGAAATAGGCGTGGATCAACTGCTCATGGCTCGAGGACTGCACGACGCCGATGGTCTTCCCCTTCAGGATCTGCCGAATTTGGGCCATCACCGGATCGGCCTTGGCCTTGTCGTTGAGGTTGAGCCGCTCTCCGGTCATCGGGAATTGCGGCACCGAGCCGCCTTTCAGGATGGAGAAGGTCGTGGCGCCGCTGGCATAGGGAAGGGTGAAGTCGACCACCTTCTTGCGGGCTTCGTTGATGCCGAGCCCCAGGACGAGATCGAACTTGCCGGCATTGAGGCTCGGGATCAGGCTCGTCCACTCACCGGCGCCGATCGAGCAATCGAGCTTCGCGCGACGGCATAGATCATTGGCAAGGTCGATCTCGTAGCCGGCGAGCTTGCCGTCCGGCCCGATCATGTTCCAGGGCGGGAACGCGCCCTCGCTGCCGAAATTGACATGGGTCCACTCCTTGGCCTCAGCGCCCCGCCCCGCCAGCGCCAGGATCGCGGCAAAGGCTGCCGCGGCAATTGTCTTCACAATCATAGCTTATCTCTCCTCTTCGTTGATTCATTCGGCTCTCGCCCGCCCTGGGGGCGGGCGCATCGATCGCGGCTCAATGGGCAGCCATGTCGAGCGGCGGCGAAAGGTCGTCCGCCACGGGGTTCACGAAGGGGTTCTCGGCCCGAAATCCCTGATGCTGCGCCTTGGCCTCCCTGAGCAGCTCCTGGTCCTGGAAGATGTCCGCGGCGGTGCCGGCCATGATCTTCGCCGCATAGGCGAGGCCCTTATGCGCGGCCGGCGAGAGGCCCTGCGCCACGAGCTGCCAGGAATGGCCCGGCGTGCCGATCGCATAGCAAGCGACGCGGCACTGAACCGTCGGAACCACCCAGCTCACCGTGCCGACATCAGTCGAGCCGACGAGCGAGTTCACGCCGCTTCCCAGCGGATAGATGTCCTCGCTGAGGGCTTCTCCGGTCTTCGGCGCGAGGCCGAAGCGGCCATAGGAGGTCACGATATCCTCCTTTCGCAGCGTCTTCTGGATCTCGGCCGCGAAGCCCTTCTCGGCCTCCTCGAAACGCGGGGGGCCGAGCCTCGTCATATTGGCGTACATGCTGCGCTCGAGGGGTGCGTTGCCGACGAGATTGGCATCGCCGCTGAGCTGCCGCCAGGCCATCCGGGTCTCGGTCATCAGCCCCGCACCCTCGGCGATCCTCTTCACCCGCTCGACGAGCGTCCACATCTCGCTGAGCGTCTCGGCGCGGATCAGATAGCGCACGCAGGCCCGCCCCTGCACGACATTGGGCGCGACGCCGCCCCCATCTATCAGGGCATAGTGAATGCGAGCCGTTTGCGGCATGTGCTCGCGCATATAGTTGACGCCGACATTCATGAGCTCGACGGCGTCGAGTGCGCTGCGTCCAAGATGGGGGGCCCCGGCCGCATGGGAGGAGCGACCCGTGAAGTGGAAATCGATCTCGACGCAGGCGAGCGAATAGGGCCGGTTGACGCCGGTGAACGCCGCCGGATGCCAGCAAATCGCGACATCGACATCATCGAAGGCCCCGGCGCGTACCATGAAGCCTTTGCCCGAGCCGCCTTCCTCGGCGGGGCATCCATAATAGCGCACCCGGCCCTTGAGGCCGTGCGCCGCGAGCCAGTCCTTGACGGCGGTCGCAGCGAGCAGCGATGCCGAGCCCAGCATGTTGTGGCCGCAACCATGCCCGTTGGGGCTTTGGGGCTGCGGCCGCTTCTCGGCGATGCCGGCTTCCTGGCTGAGGCCGGGCAGCGCATCATATTCGCCGAGAATGGCGATCACCGGCCCGTCCTCGCCGGCCTCTCCCAGCATCGCCGTCGGCAGGCCGGCAATGCCTTTCGTCACGCGAAAGCCTTCCTGCGTGAGCATCGCGGCGTGCGCCGCCGCCGATCGAGTTTCCTGGTAGTTCAGCTCGGGCATCGCCCAGATGCGAT
>JBIOEK010000365.1:0-4455 GCA_044445925.1 Hyphomicrobiales bacterium | reverse complement strand
GGGCCGCATAGCGAGGGCTGGGATGAACAGGCCGCACGCATGCTCGATCCGGCGGATCCGATGCTGTTGCCCTTGCGGGCGCTGCGCCCCTTCGGCATCGACGCCGAGGCCGCGCGGCGCAATCGCCTCCCCGACGGGGTCCTCGCGGTTCCGATCGCCGACCGCTTCCGCTGCTACGCGCTGGCGTTCTACAGCCCGCATGCCGACGGCAATGACCTCTCCCACGACGAGCGCGCCATGCTGGCCGAGATCGCCGGGAAGGCTGCCGCCGTCCTAGCCTGGCTCGAGACCGACGCCTTGCGCCGGCGGATCGTCGAGCTCGAGCGCGAAAGGGCGAGCCTAGGAGCTGCCGCGGCCGATCGCGCCGGCCGGCCGGGCGCCGAGGGGCACGCCTCGACCGCTCCGTGAGGCGCGTCGGAATTGGGCTATCTATTGGAGCCGTCGGCTGGGAGTTGAACCTGCGACCTGCTGGTTACAAAAGCAGTTGCTCTTCCGCTGAGCTACGACGGCACCGATTGGACGGCACCGATCGGTCGTCGGGGAGCGCGGCGCGGCTCGGTCGGGTTCCATGAGCGCAGGAAAAACGGGGCGCTGTGGTTGCGACTTGCTGTCGCTCAACGACGACTGGATGAAAGAGCAGAAGATCACGCCCTTGGGCGAGCCCAAAGTCACGGTCGTCGATCAAGGACCCGTGAAGGGAAAGATCTACAATTACAAGGCCAAGGACGAGAACGGTCCGACCAATGTCAGCTTCACCCTCATCCCGGCCGGCGGCAGCTTGATCATGCTGACCTTATGGGGATCCGAGGAGGAACAGAAGAAGCATAATGCCGAGATCGACTCCATTCTCGGCAGCATCCGCCCCGTCAAGTAGCCAAGGGATTCAAGAGGCGCCCTTCCGCTTATCCTCGCGAAAGCGGGGATTCGGAAGCGCCGGCGCCCGAAGCGCCTGAAGGCCGGCCGATGTCGAAGGATGCGATGAAATTCATCGCCACCGTGCACGTGACGATGAGCCAGGCGCCGTCGAGGGCGAACGGCCAGCGCAGAGCGCGCGTCAGCAACTCTGCGCCGGCGCAGATGATCATCTGCGCCATGCCCATGATCCAGGCCGGCCGCGATATGTCGCCGTCGGCGACGGCAGGGTCCTTTCGGGTGGAGCGGATGCGGAGATAGGTGAATCCGGCGATGAGGGCCGCGACGACGAAGAGATGAACGGGACCGCCGAATGCGAGCCAGGGGGATGTGACGGCGTCCTTCGCATGGCCGAAGATCAGCGCGATCCCGAAGATCAGGAACCCGCCGAAATAGCTTGCGAGCAATGGCGCCCAGACGCAGGCATATTCGTTCCGGCCCGCGCGAAGGTCCTGCGAGGCGATATCGATCGGCGAAATGCGGCGCGTGCCGTGGCGGGCGCGTGCCCCGCTCGCGGCCACGACGAGCACGACCGTCAGCGCCAGGAAGACCACGGCCGCGCAGAGGGCGACCGAGCCGATTGTGCCTTGTTGCCAAAGCGCCGAGCTGCCCCGGATCGCTCTCGGAACGGCCGAGAGGAACGGCGCGATCAAAAGGAGCCAGAAGCCGTTGCCCAGCCCGTGCAGAGTGATCCTCTCGCCGAGCCATCCGAGAAAAGCGGTCGCCCCGACAAAGGTCACGACGATGCCCGCCTCGAACGCAAGGCCCGGTTCGTAGATGAGCCCGGAAATCCCTTCGAGTGCCCGCGCTATGCCGATGGCCTGAATGGCGGCCACGACCAAAGCCGCGATCAGCACGTAGTTGCGCCATCGCCCCGTGCGGCCGGGCTCTGCGATCAGCCTTTGCCCGAGCCCGGGAATAGTCAGCCTCGCAAGCTCGACGATCAGCGCCACCGAGAAGATCGGGGTCACTCCGATCGCGAAGATCGAGAGGCGCTGCAGCGCCGTCCCGTCCCCGTCCCCGAGGCGAAGGAGCGCCTGCGGATCGAGACCCGGAACGGGAATTTGGCATCCGAGACGGTAGAGAAAGAGTGCGCCGGCCGTGACCAGCAGACGGCGACGGTTGTCGGGACTGGCCAGCGTGGCAGCAAGGTCGATCGCCATCCGAGGTCCAGGCAGGCTCTAGGGGTGCATGCTGCTCGAGGTCAGGAAGTCGTCGACCTCCTGGTCGTGCCTTTGCCTCATCGCGAGGGCACGCCTGGCTTCGGCATCGTCGCGGCGGGCGCCGGCGGCGGCCAGGCAATCGCTGAACGCGCCCGTCGATGGCGCCAACCCTTGAGCCTGGCATTGGTCGCGGTCCGCGGCGGCTTGGCGCTCGGGGGAGACACATCCCGCAAGGCCGCAGGATGCGAAGCCGAGGAACATGAGGAGCAGGCTTGCGGGCTTCATCGGCTTGATCATCCCCCTCGCCGCCGTCCGCGTCAAACGGGGCTCTGAACCGGGCCAAAAAGATGCGTTCCCCACCGTCTTTCCCGACTTCGGTACGGCATGCGCGAGCAAGCGCCGCGATTTATGAACATACGAAGTCCCTATACGCTAGTCTCGGGGTTGCGGTTGCCAACATGGCTTATGGACAAGATGGCTTGCGAAGATGGGTTTGCCGGTGGAGCAATTGGTCGAAATCGATGCGGTCGCCTTCATTCACGGGCTCGCGCCCGCGGATCTCCCGGGCGTAGTCCTGGCGCAAGCGAGGCGCTGCCTGATCGATCTCGTGGGCGTCGCGGCCGCGGGCGCCAGGACCGACTGCGCGCGCATCGTGCGCGACTATGCGGCCGGCCATTTGGCCGCGCCCGGCGGGGGCGCACGCATGCTCTTCGACGGGCGTCGGGCGAGCCGCGCTGGCGCCGCTTATGCGGGCGCCGCACTGATCGACAGCTATGACGCTCATGACGGCCATATGCTGACCAAGGGTCATGCGGGCGCGGCTCTCCTTCCGTCGCTCTTCGCCGTCATCGATTCGGGGCACGCCGCCGATGGCGACGAGTTCCTCGCTACGCTGGTGATGGGCTACGAGATCGCTATCCGGGCCGGCATCGCGCTGCATGCGACGGTCGCCGATTACCACACCTCGGGCGCCTGGAATGCGCTCGGCGCCGCGGCGATCGCGGCCCGCCTCATGAAGCTTGGCGCCCCGCAGACGCGCGAGGCGCTCGGCATCGCCGAGTATCACGGTCCGCGCAGCCAGATGATGCGGGTGATCGATCATCCGACCATGCTCAAGGACGGCTCGGGCTACGGCGCCTTCGCGGGCGTCGCTGCGGCCGATCTCGCTGCGCAGGGCTTCACCGGCGCTCCGGCGATCACTGTCGAAGCCGCCGAATGCCGGCCCATATGGGCCGATCTCGGCAAAAGCTGGCGCATCTGCGAGCAATATCTGAAGCCCTATCCGGTCTGCCGCTGGGCGCAGCCGCCCATCGAGGCGATACGCGCCTTGCGGGCCGGGCATCCCTTCGTCGCGGCGCAAGTGCGCAGGGTCGAGGTCGAGACTTTCGCGCAAGCCGCGCGGCTCGACGAAAGGCGCCCGACGGGGACCGACGCCGCCCAATATTCCCTGCCCTTCGCGTTGGCCGCCTATCTCGTCCGTGACCGCGTGACGGCCGACGAGATCGCAGGCGCCTCATTGTCGGACGCCACGATCCTCGCTCTTGCCGACCGCATCGAGCTCGTGAGCGATCCTGTACTCTCGGCCCGTTATCCAGCGGAGCGCGTCGCGCGCGTCACCGTGCATCTGCATGACGGAAGCGAGCTGCGCACAGGCCTTGCCCATGCGCGCGGCACGCCCGAGGATCCGCTGAGCGACAAGGAGATCGAGGAGAAGTTCGAGGCTTCGGTCGCCTGGCTCGGTCCTAAACGAGCAGCCGCGCTGCATCGGGCAGCCTTTGGCCTGGGCAAAGGCGCAGGCTCCGTTGAAGCCCTGCTGGATGCGGTTCTGGCGCCGGTCAGCATTCCTCGCTGATCCCGGCGCGCATCACACGGGTGGAGTTTGCGCGAAGCGGGCCCATATGAGGCATAGGTGGAACAATGCGCCGATGGGCCCCAAGCCGGCTGGGCAATCTGCCGCATCAAGCCTATCGTCATCCCCGACCCCGAGCGCGCCATGGCCGGCCTCGACAGGACCGCGGCGACACAGGGTGACGTTCGAGCCTGATCAAATCTCCTTCAAAGGAAACACCCGCATGTCTCGCCAAGGCTCCGATCCCTCCAGCGACCCGATGCAGCCCCAATCGGCCAAGTGGGACATCGAGGGGGGTGCAGAGATGGCGCCGAGCTCGATCAAGGATCGAATTTCGGTTCCGAAGATGGCCGAGGCCGAGCTCGGGGCGCTCCACATCAGCGTAATCGCATTGGAGAACCTGGTGATTTCGCTGCTCGCCACGGCATCGGAGCGCCAGCTCGAGATCGCCCGGGAGATGGCGCCCTACATCTCTCCGAGACCGGGCTTTACGCGTCACCCGCTGACCACCCAGGCGGCGGCCCGCATGAT
>JBIOEK010000364.1:0-4480 GCA_044445925.1 Hyphomicrobiales bacterium | reverse complement strand
GTACGGCTGAATCAAGTACGGCCGAATATTGTATCGCCGTGGAATTGCGATACAATGAGCTATTCGTTAGTGATCGACCCTCGAATGGCCCAGCCGCCGCCGTGACGCGCAATCCGAAATCCCGCGACTTCGGCTTGGCACGGCCGCCGGCCCTGGAAGCTCCTGCCGCGACGCCCGTCAAGCCGCCGCTGGACTACGGCTCGGCGCCGCTCGTGCGAAGGCTGCTCGGCTACGTGGTCAGCGAGAATCTTCCCGAGGGGGCCCATCTCGCCGAGCAGACGCTCGCCGATGCCCTCCAGGTTTCGCGCACTCCGATCCGCAAGGCCCTGGCCGAGCTTTCCCGCGAAGGGATCGTCAACAGCGTCGCCCGCAGGGGGCACTTTCTCGCCCGCCCTTCGCAGTCGTTATTCGCCGCGAGCCTCGATTTTCCGGCGTTCAGCGAGGATGCCCTCTTCGATCGCATCGCCATCGATCATCTCGACGCAATCTTGCCGGGCCCATTCTCGGAGCGCGACGTGACCGAGCTCTATCGCGTCAGCGCCCGCCTGGCGCAGCGCGTCGTCGCAACGCTTTGCGATGAAAGGGTCATCGTTTCCGAAGGGGCCGGGAGGTGGACATTCAACCCGTTCCTGCTGACCGCTGAGGCGAGCCTTGCGAGCTATGCCTATCGCCTTGCGACCGAGCCCCGCATCCCTTTGCTGCCGACCTTCGAGGTGCGGCGCGACCTGATCCGCATCTGCCGGGACGAGCATATCCGCTTCCTGACGCTTCAGCCTGCCGAGCGAACGTCGCGCCTTGCCTTCAAGATCGATGCTGCCTTTCACGAGACGATGGCGAGTTGCGGGGGAAACCCGTTCTTTCATTCCGGCGTCGTGCAGCATAATCGCATGCGGCAGCTTCTCGAATACCGCGACGCCTTCAACGAGAGCCGCATCCTCACCTGGCTCAAGGAGCATCTCGACATCATGGAGGCGGTGACCGCGAACGCGCTGACCGAGGCTTCCGACCTGATGCGCACGCATCTCACCAATGCCATGCGCCATCGCGCGGCCGATCTCGAGGCAAGGCGGCGCGGCCGCGCCTGAGGCGCGCCTTGCGGGGCAGGCCCGAGAATTGTCTGAATGAATGAAATTCTCGGCAGGAAAGGAGCTCTCTGCCCAAAAAACGTTCAGCCCTGCGCTGAAATCAATCTTGCATCGCCATGGCAAACGGGTACAATTCCTGCATGCCCGGATCGGGCATCGCCACGACATCTCGGCCGTTGCGCGATGTGGGGGAACAAAGCTGCTTCCTCGGGGCCCGGGCTGTCCGGGCAACTCGATCTCACGATCATCGTCACGTCGCAGATCTTACGGACAAGAGAAATGGCGAGCCTCGCAACGAGCCCACTCGAAGTCGTCCCCGCCCGTCACGGTCGCGCCATCCGGATCGCCAAGGGCCAGACGATCAAGATCGTGAGCGTGCATGGCACGCAGGTGCTCGATCTTTGGGCGTTCAACGCCGACGACCTTGGCGAATATATGTCGATGGAGCATACGCGCTCCAAGAACAGCAAGATCACCTTGTCGGTCGGCGACAGCTACGTCTCCGATCGCCGCCGCCCGATGCTGACGGTGCTGGAGGATACCTCGCCCGGAATCCACGACACGCTGCTTTGCGCCTGCAACCTCTATATCTACGAGGAATCGGGATGTCGCGAATATCACCGCAATTGTTCCGACAATCTGCATGAGGCGCTAGCCGAGATCGGACTGAAATTTCCCTTCACGCCAGGTCCCCTCAACGTGTTCATGAACATTCCGGTGAACGAGGATCGCAGCATCAGCCGCCTCCCCCCCTCCACGCGGCCCGGCGACTATCTCAAATTGCGCGCCGAGATGGGGCTGATCGTGGTCATCTCCGCCTGCCCGCAGGATCTTACGGTGATCAACGGGCCCGACAAGACGCCGCGCGACGTGCACTTTGCCGTCGAAGGTTGAGCCGATGGGGCTCGCGGCCGCCCCGATCCTGGAGATCAAGGCGCTGCGAAAGCAATTCGGCGTGCTCGAGGTTCTGAAGGGGGTCTCGCTGAATGTGGTGCCGAGAGAGGTCGTGGCGATCATCGGAGCGAGCGGATCGGGCAAGAGCACCTTGCTGCGCTGCGTCAACCTGCTCGAGGCGCCCTCCTCGGGAACCCTTTCCTTCGACGGCATATCGATCGATTTCGGGAAGCCCGAGCGCAGCTGGCGGCGCGGCCCCAATCTCCGCCATCTCCGCACCCGCATCGGCATGGTCTTTCAAAGCTACAATCTCTGGCCGCACAAGAGCGTCCTCGAAAACGTGACGGAGGCGCCGATCCGGGTGAAGGGCATGCCGCGCGCCGAGGCGATCGAAACCGCCAATGGGCTTCTCGAGCGCATCGGCCTCTACGAGAAGCGGCACGCTTACCCGTCGCGCTTGTCGGGCGGCCAGCAGCAGCGGGTCGCGATCGTGCGCGCTCTCGCCATGTCGCCGAAGCTGATGTTGTTCGACGAGGTCACCTCGGCGCTCGACCCGGAGCTCGTCGGCGAGGTGCTCGATCTCATGGCTGCGCTTGCCGCGGACGGGATGACGATGCTCGTCGTCACCCACGAGATCGCCTTCGCTCGCGACGTCAGCACGCGCACCATCTTCCTGGACGGCGGCTGCATCGCCGAGGAGGGGCCGTCGCGCGAAATTCTTACGAGCCCCCGAAACGAACGCACCCGGCAATTCCTTCGCCGCGTGCTGCACCAGCCGATCGCCGGCTCGGCGGCCCTATGAGAGCCTGGAGCGCCGCATGCAGGAAATCTTGAACCCGGTCGACTGGCTCCTCGCCTGGTGGCTGAGCGTGCAGGAATATCTCCCGGGCATGCTGGAAGCCTGCGTCGTCGTCGTCGAGGTCACTGGCTTCGTCATCCTGTTGAGCTGGATCTGCGGGCTCGCCGCGGCGCTCGGCAAGATGTCGAGCCAGGTTGCCCTGCGCTGGCCCTGCCAGTTCTACATCTGGTTCATTCGCGGCACCCCGACCTTGATCCAGATCTTCATCGTCTATTTCGGAATCCCGCAGCTCGGCTTGCGCATGTCGCCATTCGTCGCCGGCGTCGTGGCGCTCGGCGTATCGAGCGGCGCCTATGTGGCGGAGATCGTCCGCTCCGGCCTGCTCGCCATTCCCAAAGGGCAGATGGAGTCGACGCTCGCCATCGGCATGACCTATCGCCAAAGCCTGCAGCACATCATCCTACCCCAGGTCTTCCGCATCATCATTCCGCCCATCACCAACGAAGCCGTCACGACGTTGAAGAATACATCCTTGCTCTCGACGATCACGATCGTCGAGCTGACGCTGAAATCCGAGATGATCATTTCCTACACATTTCGTCCGTTCGATTTCTATATTATTGCGGCTGTTATTTATCTTGCAATGACGACATCTCTGATGGCTGCCGCGAGCTGGTTCGAGCACCGGCTGGCGGCGCGCTATTGAAGCAAGAAAACTGAAGCAAGAAAACTGAAGGAGAAGTGCTCGAAGGATGTTCCGATCAACATAGCCAGGGAAAAGTCAGATGTGGAACCAGATCAACCCCGCAAGGCGCCTCGCCCTCCTTGCCTTCGCCGCCACGCTGTTCATGGGAGTGCAAGGCTTGCCCGCCATGGCGGCCGATCTCGAGCTGCTCGTGCCCGGCGAGCTGAGCGCCGCGACCGAGGGCACCTTCCCACCCTTCAACATGCAGGGCCCGGACGGAAAGCTCGACGGGTTGGAGATGCGGGTCATGGGCGAGATCGCCAAGCGGCTCGGCCTCAAATACAAGCCCGTCATTACCAAATGGGAGACGATCCTCATCGGCCTCAAGGCCGACCAATACGATACGTCCAGCGACGCCATGGACATCACGGCTGAGCGGCAAAAGCAGGTCGTATTCGTCGACGGCTGGCTCGAATCGGGCGGCCGGCTCGTCGTGAAGGCGGATTCCCCCCTCAAGACGAGCGAGGATATCAAGGGCAAGACGGTCGGCGTCCTCGTCGCCTCGACCTGGGAGAAGCTCGCTACCGATCTCGGCGCCTCGGTCAAGACCTACAAATCCGAGACGGATGCCTTGCAGGACCTGGTCAACGGCAATGTCGACGGCGTGGTCACGGATTCGATCGCCGCCGCCTATGTGATCAAGGCCTCGAAACTGCCCTTGCGCATGACGGACGGCTATCTCAGCCATGTGCAGAAAGGCTTTCCCGTGAAGCCCGGCAAGCCAAACCTGGTCAAGGCCATCAACAAGGCGCTCGCCGACATGATCGCGGACGGCACCTACGCCAAGCTCACCTCCGATCTCATCGGATACAGCCCGGCACCGGCCAAGCCCATTCCGAGCAATCTCTGAAGCGTGGGCCGTCCTTGCGCGCGGCTTCCTTCTCCGGCCCTTGCGGGAGAAGGAAGCCCGAACGAAGTGAGGGGGATGAGGGTGGTTGCGGCAACGCCGGAAACCGC
>JBIOEK010000363.1:0-4486 GCA_044445925.1 Hyphomicrobiales bacterium | reverse complement strand
GGGCCCGGCCGGCTGCGGCCGAGAGGAGTATGTCGTCGGCCGGCAGCGGCCCGAGGACCGGTATCGCCTGATCTCGGCCTGGCTCGACGCGAAAGACGCGTCCCTGCCGGGTGCTGGGCGACATAGCCACCAGGAACGGTCCATCGACGAAGGTCAGGCGCCAATCCGGCGCGAGGTCGGCGAGCTTGGTCTCCATGCCGTCGGCCAGCCAGACAAGCCCCTCCGGCGAGCTGATCAGGAGCCTTGCGGGATCGCTGCCGCTCACCACGCCCGACCTCGCGCCAGGCCGTGCGGCTAGTCGGGCGAAGGGGTGCGCCCCACCGAGCCGCCAGGCGACCATGCCCTGGAGATCCTTGCTCCAATACTGGCAGACGAGAAGGGAAGCCTCCGGAGACAGCTTGCAGTTGTCGGGCTTCTGGTTCGCGAATTCCTTCGTGGCGATGGCGAAGTTGGCAAAAGGCGGCAGCAGCTTGTCGCTTGCATCCGCGAGCCCGGTGTCGGAGGCCATGTAGCGAAGCTCGAAGTCCAGGCGCTCGCCTCGGCTTTTCGCCAGCACGGCGACCGATGTCCTCGCCGCTCCGCTCTTGCGATCCATGTCGGACCACCCCATGCCGACAAATGCCATGTCCTTGTCGTCGCGTTGCAGGCTGCGGACCGTCCCGTCCCCTCGCGAGGCTTCGAGATCGAGCGGCCCATAAGTGAAGTAGAGCGGCGACTTGCCGGCATTGGGGAATAATCGCACGAAGGGTATCTTGCCGTCCGCGATGATCGCTTGCAGCGTGGGCGCATCGACGGCGGCCCCGGTGCCTGGCAATTCGCCGATCGGGCCTGAGAAGCTGCGTGTCGCGAGGTCGAACGAGAACAGCTTCACGCCGTAGCTGACAAGAATCTTGGTCTCGTCCTCGGCGAAGCGCGCCTGGCCGACCTTTACGTCCGCGCGCGCATCAGGGACGCCGATCAGCTCGGGCATGCCGGGCTTGTCGAGATCGACAATGGCGATCGACGCGCCGGTGGCCACGACTGCGAGGTGCGTCCTCGGCGCTATGTCGAGGGCCGCGATGCGCTCCGCGAAGGGTAGCGTCGAGATGACCTTCTGCGCCTGCATGTCGACGATGAAGAGCTCCTCGATCGAAGCGACCGCGACGAGCCGCCTATCGGGCAGCACGGCGAGCTGCGTCGCCGGGCGCCTTACCGGAAACGGGACCCTCGCGGTGATCTTGGCTTCGTGGCGCAGATCCACGAGCACGATGCCGGCCTGGGGTTCTGCGTAGACGAACGTCGAATCGTCGAGGAAGCCGTAAGGAACCCACCAATTCTGCACCGAGCCCTGGATATGGACGACCTCGCGGGCATCCGCCAGCGCGCCGAGGAGCGCGGGTTCGCTCTCCGATATGTCTCCGGGCTTCAGCAAATCCTGTTCGGACTTGGCGGCCTCGACGGCGCGCGTCAGGGCGAGTTCCTCATCCTTCTGGTCGGTGGCGAGCTTGGCCTTCGCGATCAGGCCGCGCATTGATTGCAGCTTGTTTTCGCGTAGCGCCGAGACCGCATGCTCTTCGCTTTGTTCGGCGAGGCGACGCTGTGCTTCGGCACTGGCGCGCGCCTCCATCTCGGTGCGCTGCGCCTGGCGGGCGGCCTCCGCTTCGCTCTCGGCCCGCAGCCATTGCAGGCCAGCGATGCCGGCGATGCCGGCGAAGATGAAGAGCAGCACCGAGGCGGCGATCAGGGAGCGCCTGCGGCGCCAGGTGTCGGCGCGCTCCGAGACGTGGACGAAAGCGCCGAGCCCGCTCGACCTGTCCATCCCCCAGCGCCGAACGAGATCGCTGCCTTCGGCGAGGTTCAGCCCCGAGAGCAGCGTGCGCCTCTGCTCCTCGCTTATCGTCGCTTCGCTCCAGCGGCGCAGCATGGCCTCGAGACGCGAGCGGGTCTCGAGATCGCGGCGGTCGAGCTTGATCTGCTCGCGCGCCATCGGCCAATTGTCGATCAGCGCCTCATGGGCGAGGCGCAGCTCCGCTCCCCCTTCCTGCTGCGAGGCGACGAGAAGCCGCGCGCCCGGCGCGAGCAGCGCGGCGACCAGGCGCGCTTCCGGACCACCTTGAGGAAAGCTGTCGAGGCGCGCCGGCCGCGAGGTGACGGCATCGCCTTGCGCCGATGTCGTGACGAGAGCCCGCAGCACGCGAGGAAAGGCCGCGCCCGCCTCGGGATCGGCGCTCGCGAGTGCATGCAGCGTTTGGTCGGCGCGCTTGGCGATGGCGCCCTTCAATTCGCCCAGGCCCCGATAGGTGGAAAAGCGCAAGCTCCGGCGCGGCGCGACATCTGCCCCCGCCTCACCGATATCGCGCTCATAGAGCTCCTCGAGCATCACGGAGAGCAGAGGCAGCACGCCCGGCTCCTCGGCGGCGGCCTGCGCGATCACCGCGTCGAGCCCGATTCCGTGTTCGGGATCTGCCTCGAAGACGAGACCGGCCGCCGCGGCCGGGCGCCGGATGATCTCGATGATCTGCGCCCCGTCCGGACGAAGGAGGTCGAGCCGCGCCCCCTTTTCGACAAGCTCGACGAGGCGGTGCGCCTCGGCCGCCCTGTGCCAGAGATCGTTGCGCATCGTGGCAACGACCCAGACGAATCCCGAGCTCGCGAGACCCGCGAGGAGGCGCAGGAAGAGGTCGCGCCTCGAGGCGTCGATGCGGCGCGTGAACAGCTCCTCGAGCTGATCGACGAGAAGCACGAGGCGCGCCATCTCGTGCGGCAGCAGCCCCTGCGCCAGGCGCGCCTCGTTGGCGACGCGCTCGAGCGCGGCGCGCAGCGGAAAGGTAGGGCTGTCCGCCGCGGCCGCGAGATGGGCGGAGAATTCCTCGACGCTCGCCCCGGCGCCGAGGAGCTCCGGCAGGCCGATGCCCTGCGAAACGGGGCCGCTGGCAAGGGCGCGCGCCAGGCCGAGCACCGGGTCTTCGTCTCCCTCTCCGGGCCGCATGACGGCGCGCCGCCAGATGCCGACGCCAGGCACCGCTTTCGGCGCGAAGAGCGCCGGCAACAGGCCGGCGCGCGCCAGCGAGGACTTGCCCGAGCCGCTCGCGCCGAGCACGAGGAGAAAGGCCGTACCTTGCTGCGCGGCTGCTTGCAGCCTGGTCAGCGCCTCCCTTATCTGCGCGTCGCGGCCGAAGAAGACCGGCGCGTCGTCGAAGTCATAGGCGGCGAGCCCGCGAAAAGGGCTGCCCTTGAACCAGCTCTCCTCGGCGGCGCCTGCGCCTTGCTGATCGGCTTGCGCGACGCGCCGTTCTATCAGATGGGCGAGATCGGATTCGAGCTTCTGGTCGAATTCGTCGAGCGTGTGGAACTTGGCGCTGCCGGCGAGGAAGAGCCCGGAGCCTTCGAAGTGCATCTGCCAGAAATGCTCGAGAGCGTTCCATTGCCGTTCCTGCTCGGCGCGTTTGGCCGGATCGAGCAACGAGGCGCCGGGATCGCCGAGCTTGCGATAGGCGAGGAGGTCGGGGGCGCCTCTCGCCCGATGCGAAGCCAGGGCTTCCTCGAATTCCCATTCCGTCCCGGTGACGGGAGTGCGTCCGTCGAGGCCCCGATATTCCCGCATGCCGGTGCTTTGCGGCAGGGCCGTGCCGAGCCTCGCATAGACGATGAGAACCACGATGTCGGAAGCGCTCGGGGGCTCGATCGCGTCCTGGAAATGCCCGGAGGCGAGCATCGGCTCGTATTCCCACAGATAAGGCTCGATCTTGAAGAACCTTGCATAGTCGCGGGCGAGCTTCTGGACGACGAGGTTGGCGCGCAATCTTTCTTCCGCGACGTCGCCCGGCGAGGAGATGAAGATGCGAAGGCGTTTTGTCATCGTCTTGGTCCTCGACCTCCTCGCTCGAGGGGGAACGGGCGCGTCGGCGGGGACGGCTTTCGGCACACGCCTCGGACTCGCCGCTCCTCATTGTCGAGATAATGTAGCACGCAAGCAGCCTATGTGAGCTAGGTCTCAGGGCCCACCGCAGAATTATGTTTGAATCTTCCAGAGCTTGCGTGTTGGCGAGGGGCGGTACAGGGTGCGGCGCCAGCAAGCCTGCGAGCCGGCATTGCAATTGTGGAGAAGTCAATGTCGAAGGGAGCGGGACCCGAGCTGCCGGCCGCCCATGCCTCTGCGCAAGTCTCCCCCGTGGAAGCCTCTCCTACGCAACCAGCCCCCGCGAGAACCAAGCCGTCCGGTGGGTTCATGGCCGTCGTCTCGAAGGTCGTCTATTGGATCGCCGGCGTCGTCTTCATCATCATCGGCGTGGCGCGCATCTACGGTTTTTTCTTCCCCAGCCTGCCGGATTGCGATGATAGCACTGCGCGCAGCACGCTTTCCGACATCTTCAAGCGCGATAATCTCGATCCCACGGCGTATAACGACGTCAAGACCCTGACCAAATCGAAGGACGAGCTCACCTGCAGCGCCAGCCTCGCGATGCAGGACGGCACGACGATGGCCATCCTCTACAGGATCTTCTGG
>JBIOEK010000362.1:0-4498 GCA_044445925.1 Hyphomicrobiales bacterium | reverse complement strand
TAGAGGAACTGCCCCCAGGCCTCGTCGCCGAGCGCGGCAGGGTCGGCCGGGCGCGCGATATGGGCCTCCCCGCCATAGCGGAATTCGAGCTCCGGCCGCTTGCCGCAGAAGGGGCAGTCGATCAGCAGCATGGGGCCTCCGCCATCCCGATCAATGCGCCACGGCGGCGGCGGCCGCCTCGTTGATCAGATAGCCGTCGCGGAAGCGGTCGAGCCGGAAAGGCGCGTTGATGGCGTGCGGCGCGTCCTTGGCGATCGTCCAGGCGAAGAGATGGCCGGAGCCAGGCGTCGCCTTGAAGCCGCCCGTGCCCCAGCCGCAATTGACGTAGAGGCCCGGCACCGGGGTCGTGCCGATGATCGGCGAGCGATCGGGCGTGACGTCGACGATGCCACCCCAATTGCGCAGCATCTTCAGGCGCCGGAACATCGGGAACAGCTCGCAGATGGCCTCCAATGTGTGCGTCGGGATATGGAGGCCGCCGCGCTGGGTATAGGAGATATAGGCGTCGGTGCCGGCACCGATGACGAGCTCTCCCTTGTCGGACTGGCTGATATAGGCGTGGATGGTGTTCGACATGACGACGCAAGGGAAGACCGGCTTCACCGGTTCCGAGACCAGCGCCTGCAGCGGATAGCTTTCGAGCGGCATGCGCAGATCGGCCATCGCCATGACGGTGCTGGTATGGCCGGCCGCGACCACCCCGACCTTGCGCGTCTCGATCGTGCCGCGCGTGGTCTCGACCGCCTCGACCGCACCGCCGAGGCCGCGGCGGATCGCCTTGACCTCGCAATTCTGCAAGATGTCGACGCCCAGCGCATCGGCGGCTCGCGCATAGCCCCAGGCGACGGCGTCGTGGCGGGCGACGCCGCCCCGGCGCTGCAAGGCCGCGCCGATCACCGGATAGCGCATCGCGGCATCGATATCGAGCGGCGGGCAGAATGCCTTCGCCTCCCGCGCGGTCAGCCATTCATTGTCGACGCCGTTGAGGCGGTTCGAATGGATGTGGCGCTTGAGGCTCTGCTGGTCATGGACGTTGTGGGCGAGCATCATCACGCCGCGCTGCGAGAACATGACGTTGTAGTTCAGCGCCTGCGACAGCCCTTCCCACAGCTTGACGGCGTGGTCGTAGAGGGCCGCGCTCTCGTCGAACAGGTAGTTGGAGCGGATGATGGTGGTGTTGCGTCCCGTATTGCCCCCGCCGATCCAGCCCTTCTCGAGGACCGCGACATTGGCCAGGCCGAACTCCGCCGCGAGATAATAGGCGGTCGCGAGGCCATGGCCTCCCCCGCCGATGATGACGGCGTCATAGGAAGGCTTCGGCTCCGGAGATCGCCACTGCTCCCGCCAGCCCTTATGGCCGGCGAAGGCCTGCCGGAGCAGCATGAGCGCCGAAAATCTCTGCATCCCGTCGTGAGCTTTCTTGAATTGTAGGCGCCGTCTAGGCGAGGCCCGCTCGATGAGCAAATTCACCGCGATGGAAGAAAAGGCAAGCGCAATTCGTCACACGCCGATGAAGGCGGCGCATCTCTGCCACCACCAGGCGCACTGGACGCCGGGCGCAAACCGCTGCATCAGTTCGGGAAAGCTGCGAAGGGAACACATCGATCATGCAGAACAGCGAAGAGATTTGGCGGCTCGTGGACGCCAAGAAGGATAGCTTCATCGACTTGAGCGATCGGGTCTGGGGCATGCCCGAGCTCTGCTACACCGAGACGCGGTCCTGCGCCGAGCATATCGCGACGCTCGAGGCCGAAGGCTTTCGCGTCACCAGGAATGTCGCGGGCATTCCGACTGCGGTGATCGGAGAGGCGGGCGAGGGCGGGCCGGTGATCGCCATCCTCGGCGAATATGACGCGTTGCCGGGCCTCAGCCAGGAGGCCGGCGTCGCCGAGCCGCGCCCGCTCGAAGCCAATGGCCATGGCCATGGCTGCGGCCACAACCTGTTGGGCTCGGCCTCGCTGCTGGCAGCGACCGCCGTCAAGGATTATCTCGCCGCGAACGGGCTGAAAGGCCGGGTGCGCTATTATGGCTGCCCGGCGGAGGAGGGCGGCGCGGCCAAGGGCTTCATGGTGCGCGCCGGCGCCTTCAAGGACGTGGACATCGCCATCTCCTGGCACCCGGCCTCCTTCTCCGGCGTCAACGAAGCCGAATCGCTCGCCAATACCCGCATCGATTTCACCTTCACCGGGCGCTCCTCGCATGCGGCGGCGGCGCCCCATCTCGGGCGCTCGGCGCTCGACGCGGTCGAGCTGATGAATGTCGGCGTGAACTATATGCGCGAGCACATGCCGGACGGGGCGCGCATCCATTACGCCATGCTCGATGGCGGCGGGGTGGCGCCGAACGTGGTCCAGGCGCGCGCCAAGGTGCGCTACCTCATCCGCGCCAGCGACCTCACCGAGCTGACGCCGCTGGTGGCGCGGGTCAGGAAGATCGCCCAAGGCGCGGCCCTGATGACCGAGACCACGGTCGAGACGCGGGTCGTGAGCGCCGTCTCCAACCTGCTCGGCAACGCCCCGCTCGAGAAGCTGATGCATGACAACTTCATGCGCCTCGGCCCGCCGGATTTCGACGAGGGGGATCGGGCGCTCGCCGCGAAATTCCAGGCGACGCTGACGAAAGAGGACATCGCGGCCGCCCATAAGCGTCACGGGCTCAAGGTCGAGCCCGGCAAGGTGCTGTGCGACAAGATCGTGCCGATCGAGCTGCAAGGCTCGGGCGGCGTCGGCTCGACCGATGTCGGGGATGTGAGCTGGGTGGTGCCGACCGTGCAGGCGCGCGGCGCCACTTGCGCCATCGGCACGCCCTTCCATTCCTGGCAGCTCACCGGTCAGGGCAAGACGGGCTTTGCCCATAAGGGGCTGGTGCATGTCGCCAAGGTGATGGCGGGAACCGCCGTCGACGCCATCAGCGATCCGAGCCTCATCGCGCAGTCGAAGCAGGATCTTCGCGAGCGCACCAATGGCAGCCCTTATGTCTGCCCGCTGCCGCCGGATATCGGCCCGGCGCTCGATATGAGCGAGGCGGCCTGACGTCGCTCAACAAGGTCCCCGAGGCAGATGATGGTATGCAATTGGAGCCATCCGCGTTTGCCGCCTGGCACACGCCCCGCTCTGATACGAAAATAGACGCGAGACAAATGATTCTGATGCAGAGAAATGTTTGGAGCTGTGGAAGCGAATGCTGTTTCCCACAGTTCAATTGCACCTATCGGCCGCCAGATCTTGTGCGCCCGTTTGGGTCGGCATACAAGATCTTGTGGCTTGATTCGCGGGAGTTGTGCTGCCATACTTTTCACGCAATGCGTTCCATATACGTTCCTGGCGACCAATGGAGCTGACATGAGCGCTCGCGCACCTCGAATGACTCCGGAAGCATTTTGCGCCGCCTTTGTGTCTGGCTTAGTTTCGCTGGGGGTCAACTCCATTCTGCCCCGTAGCAATGCTGCTCGAAGAGGATTTCGGGCGACCCTACGGGCTCTTGATCGGGCCATTGCCAAGCAAACGAACAAGGAGAAGCTCTACGAGCTCCTCAAAATCAGGACATCCCTGGCACCAAGTCTTAGCGGCGGTTACGATAGCTTCGAAACTTATTTGCGGGGTTTGCAGACGAGTATTGTCTCATCCCCGAATCCCACGCTTGCCTTTTTGAAGTTTGACATTTCTCCCACTTTTGCCAAAACTTCACTAGCGAAGCTAGATGAAGATTGGCTTGCAATCGTGAATTCTGCTGCGTCGGAATTCAAGAGCTTAGGAGGGGCAAGCTCTCAAGGCGATGAACGATTATCTCAACTTTCCAGCGCTTGAAACCTTTAAAGAGCTAGAACGGATTCTGTATCCGGGAAGGCGTCGATCTCCGGATAGCCTGACCGGCTTCGGAGAATCGATAAATATTGCTTTTGATCGTCTAGGATTTTCCGAAGAGTTCGTAAAGCGGAGGATTGTGGAGCGTAGGCGGCTCAACCTAACAAGAGAACAAATTGAGCAACATGCTTTTCTTCCGACTAAGGTAATTAAAGACATCATTTGGGGAATGATCAATGTAGACGACACGACCGTGGCCGTTTTGGACACACCAATCCTTCAGCGACTACGCAATATTCGGCAAAATGGCTTTACATACCTTGTCTTTCCATCCGCGTCCCACCATCGGCTAGAACACTCACTCGGGGTGCTTGCCGCAGCGTCAAAATATATCGACAGCATCAACGCGCGTGTTAGTCATTCGCAAAGGTTTACAGAAGGGTTGACGCCAAAATCAATTTCTCGAGGAATGGCACTTGATCTAAAGCACGCTGCTCTCTTGCACGATATTGGCCACTTTCCGTTTTCGCATGTTTTGGAATCGATTTTTGAAGCATCTGCCGACACATTTTCAATAGGTTCTGTCTCTGTTCGAGATTTTGAAATTGCATATATGAAAAAATTCATAGATACGAAATCCCGACTCAGTGAAAAGCTGAGCGTCGCCTTAATTCTATCTCCTCGATTCAGAAGGT
>JBIOEK010000361.1:0-4507 GCA_044445925.1 Hyphomicrobiales bacterium | reverse complement strand
ACAAGGACAAGGAGGAGCTCGAGGCGTTGCAGCTCGGCTCGGTTCAGATTCTCGCACCATCGATCTCCAAGTTCGGGCCACTCGGAGTGAAGGAGTTCGACATCTTCGATCTGCCCTTCCTGCTCAGCGACGATGCGCGCGCCAGGCAGATGTTCGAGAGCCCGATGATGGCCGATCTCAACAAAAAGCTCGAGGCCAAGGGCGTCGAGCCCCTCGCATATTGGGACAACGGGACCCACGTCTACACCTCCAACAAGCCGCTCATCAAGCCCGAGGACTTCAAGGGCCTGAAGATGCGCATCCAGGGCTCGAAGGTGCTCGACGCCGTGGCGCGCGAGCTTGGCGCGATCCCGCAGATCATGGCGTTCTCGGAGCTCTACCAGGCGCTGCAGACCGGCGTCGTGGACGGAGAGGACAACGTGCCCTCCAACATTTGGACGCAGAAATTCTACGAGGTGCAGAAATACCTGACTGTCTCCTATCACGGGCGGCTCATCTACGCCTTGGTCACCAACAAGAAGTTCTGGGACGGCCTGCCCGAGGATGTCCGCGGCGGCTTGGCACGTGCGGTCAAGGAATCGACCGCATTCTTCGACGAGACGGCCGCCAAGGACAACGTCGATGCGCTGGAGAAGATCAAGGCATCGGGCAAGATCCAAGTGCATGTCCTCACGGCCGAAGAGAAGCAGGCCTGGATCGCCAAGCTGATGCCGGTCCACACCGAAATGCAGAACCGCTTCGGCAAGGAGTTCATCGAGCAGATCTACAAGGCTTCCGGCTTCACGCCGTCGCTGTGAATGTCTCGAGAATGATGAGATGACGGGATGGCGGCCGCCCGGAGGGGCGGCGGCCGTCGCGCCGCAGCGACGAGAGGCCATCCGAGCATTAGCTCGGAGCCGATGGGAGAGACCGTGCTCGACCGTATCCTCAATCGGCTCGAGGAGTGGATCATCGCCACCCTCATCGCCGCTGCTACCTGCCTCACCTTCGTGGCCGTCGTCCATCGATACGGAGCGAGCAACTCGGTGGTCTTCGCCGCCTGGGCGAGGACGCACGGCCTGGCTTGGCTCGCCGTCCCGGCCGATTGGGTCTATGCGAACCTGGTTTCGATCAATCTCTCCTGGGCGCAGGAGCTCGCCACCTACATGTTCGTGTGGATGGCGAAGTTCGGCGCGGCGCTCGGCGTGCGCACCGGCATCCATGTCGGCGTCGACGTTCTCGTCAATCGGCTCACTCCTTCCGCCCGCAAGCCGGTCGTCGTATTCGCGCTGCTTTGCGGCGCGCTGTTCACCGGCGTCATCGGCACTCTGGGCGCCTCCTATGTCTACGAGCTCGACGCGGACCAGGTCTCGCAGGAGCTCGAATGGCCGAGCAGGTACATCTATCTGTGCATCCCGCTCGGCTCCTATCTGATGTGCTTTCGCTTCCTGCAGGTGATGTGGCGCTTCCTGCGCAGCGGCGACCTGCCGCGTTCCGGGCATGCGGCCCGTCTCGAGGTCGAGCCGGCGCCGCCCGCCGCTCCCGTGGCGGAGCCTGCCTGATGAGCGTTCATTCAGCGCAGGCGGCGCCGCGCCAAGCGACGGCCGCGATCACGGCGACGCTGATCATCCTCATCCCGATCCTCCTCACTCTCATCTGCGTCATGGCGAGTCTCGACATCATCGCGTTGTCGCAAACCGTGCGCGCGGTCATGCTGTTCGCGCTGCTCCTGGCGCTGATGGCGACCGGCATGCCGATCTCGATCGCGCTCGGCCTGTCGGTGCTCACCTACCTCTTCATCCTGTCGAGCGTCGATCCGAAGATGGTCGGGCTCAAGCTGTTCACGAGCATCGACCGGTTCGAGATCATGGCGATCCCGTTCTTCATTCTGTCCGGCAGCTTCCTCACCTCCGGCGGCGTCGCTCGTCGCATGATCGCCTTCGCCACCTCCATGATCGGGCATTGGTATGGCGGCCTCGGGCTTGCGGGCGTCGTTGCCTGCGCGCTGTTTGCGGCGATCTCGGGCTCCTCGGTCGCAACCGTCGTCGGCATCGGCTCGATCATCCTGCCGGCCATCGTGCAGAACGGCTACCCGCCCCGCTTCGGCGCCGGCGTGATCGCAACCTCCGGCGCGCTCGGAATCCTGTTTCCGCCCTCGATCAACCTCGTCATCTACGCGGTCGCCACGAGCGGCATGCAGCCCAAGGGGCCGGGCGGCGAGATCGTCGATTCGGCGTCCGTCGGCCAATTGTTCATCGCTGGCCTCGTGCCGGGGCTGATGCTGGCGACCATGCTCGGGGCGACCACCTGGTATCGCGCCTGGCGCAACGACTATCCGCGCATGCAGCGGGCGAGCTGGGGAGAATGCCTGCGCGCCTTCCGCGACAGCTTCTGGGGGCTGTTCCTGATCGTGTTCGTGCTCGGCGGCATCTATGCGGGCCTGTTCACCCCGACCGAGGCCGCCGCGATGGCGGCCGTCTATGCCTTCTTCATCTCGGTCTTCGTCTATAAGGAGCTCAAGCTCAGCGAGGTTCCGAGCGTGCTGCTGAAGACGGCATCCTTGAGCGCGATGATCCTCTACATCATCACCAACGCCACGGTATTCTCCTGGCTGCTCACCTCCGAGCAAATTCCCCAGTCGATGGCCGAATGGATGACGGCGCAGGGCTTCGGCATGGTGGCTTTCCTGTTCGTCACCAACATCCTCCTGCTCGCGGCCGGCAATTTCATGGACCCTTCCGCCATTACCCTGATCATGGCGCCGATCCTGTTCCCCATGGCCGCAGTGCTGGGCGTGCACCCTGTCCATCTCGGCATTCTGATGGCGGTCAATATGGAGGTGGGGCTCTGCCATCCCCCGGTCGGGCTCAATCTCTATGTGGCCGCCGGCATCACCAGGATGGGCATCTCCGAGCTCACGGTGGCGGTGCTCCCCTGGCTCGCCACCATGTTGGTCTTCCTGGTGATGGTCACCTACATCCCGGAGATCTCGCTCTTCCTGCCACGGCTGCTCGGGATGCTGCATTAAGCCCGATTTCGGCTCCGCTATTGCCGGGCGAGCACGCGGTCGACCATCTCGCCGCACAGGCCGAGATAATTGGCGGGATCGACGAGGCGCGCCAACGCCTCCCGGTCGAGATGCGGCGCGATCTCGTGGTTCTCGGCGAGCAAGTCGAGGAAGGGCCGCCCCGTCGCGATCACGGCCCGGCAGATATCGTAGACGAGGTCATGGGCGCGCTGCCGGCCAAGCGCCGGGCCGAGCCCCATCATCACGGCTTCCGACATGATCAGCCCGCCTGTGGCATCGAGGTTCCGGCGCATCCTCTTCGGATCGACCTCGAGGCCCCCCATCAGGAAGCGCGCCTGGGCGAGAGCCCCGGCCGACAGGCAGAATATCTCGGGCAAGGCGATCCACTCGATCTCCCAAGGCCCGGTCGAGCGCTCATGGTCCTCGACCATCGCGTCGAGCAAAGCGGGGACATGCTGGCGCACCATCGCGGTGCAGGCATGGATATAGACGCAGGAGATCGGGTTGCGCTTCTGGGGCATGGTGCTCGACGAGCCGCGGCCCTCCGCGAAGGGTTCATAGACCTCCTCGACCTCCGTCTGCATCATCAGCTTGACGTCGAGCGAGATCTTGCCGAGCGTGCCGGCGACGAGGCCGAGGAAGCAGCCGGCCTCGGCGATGCGGTCGCGCATCGTGTGCCAGGCGATCTCAGGCTCCCCGAGGCCGAGCTCGGCCATCAACCCCGCCTGCACCTCGAGCCCGGCGCCGCCCAAGGAGGACAGGTTGCCGGCGGCGCCGCCGAGCTCGCCGACCAGCACGCGCGGCCGCATCTCCCTCAGCCGCTCGAGATGGCGCTGGAAGCCGGCGAGCAGAACCGCCGCCTTGTAGCCGAAGGTGATCGGAACCGCCTGCTGCAGATTGCTGCGCGCCGCCCACGGCGTGTCCCGATGGCGGCGGGCGAGATCGGCGAGCGAGGCCGCGATCGCCTTCAGGTCAAGCTCCACGAGATCGAGCCCGGCGCGGATCTGCATCACGGTCGCGGTGTCGGTGATGTCCTGCGTGGTGGCTCCCCAATGGCACCATTCGCCCAAGCCCCGGGCGCAGAGCGAAACGAGCTGCTGCACCACGCCCAGCACCGGATAGCCGATGCGCTGCGTCTGGATCTTGAGCCGCACCATGTCGATCTCCTCGACGCGGCAGTGCCGGCAGATCTCCTCGGCCGCCTCCTGAGGGATGACCCCGAGCCTCGCCTGCACGCGCGCCAGCGCCGCCTCGATGTCGAGGTAGTACTGCGTGCGGCGCTCGTCGGAGAAGACGGCGCGCATCTCGGGCGTCGAGAAGATGTCGCCGAAGATCGAGGAATCGATGATGGTCGCGGGCATGTCGTATGTCCTCATCGGCCTTTCGGTGTCATGGCAGGGCTTGTCCCTGCCATCCCGGTTGGAGAGGGAGCAGCCTCGCCGATCGGGATGGCCGCCACACGGGCGGCCATGACAGGAAAGCTCCTCATCGGCTGAAGTT
>JBIOEK010000360.1:0-4509 GCA_044445925.1 Hyphomicrobiales bacterium | reverse complement strand
GCCGAGCCCTGCGACATGGCGCCGACCGACCCCATGCCGCGATAGGATTTATAGGAGCGGCCCTGGTAGAGGAAGACCTCGCCCGGCGTCTCGTCGGTGCCGGCGAGCAGCGAGCCGACCATGGCGCAGGAGGCCCCGGCCGCGAGCGCCTTGGCGAGATCGCCCGAGAACTTGATGCCGCCATCGGCGATGACCGGCACGCCGGAATCGAGGGCGGCCGCGGCGCAGTCCATGATCGCCGAAAGCTGCGGCACACCGACCCCCGCCACCATGCGCGTGGTGCAGATGGAGCCCGGACCGATGCCGATCTTGACGGCGTCGGCGCCCGCATCGATGAGCGCCTTGGTGCCCTCGGCGGTCGCGACATTGCCGCCGACCACCTGCACCGAATTCGACAATTTCTTGACGCGGCCGACCGCGGCGAGCACCAGCGAGGAATGGCCATGGGCGGTGTCGACGACGATGACGTCGACGCCGGCATCGATCAGCATGGCGGAGCGCTCGAAACCATGCTCGCCGGTCGTGGTGGCGGCGGCGACCAGCAGGCGTCCGGCGGCGTCCTTGGCGGCGTTCGGATAGGCGACCTGCTTCTCGATGTCCTTGACGGTGATCAAGCCGATGCAGCGGTAATGCTCGTCGACCACCAGCAGCTTCTCGATGCGGAATTGGTGCAGGAGGCGCTTCGCCTCGCTCTCGACGACGCCCTCGCGCACCGTGATCAGGCGATCCTTGGTCATCAGCTCGGAGACCGGCTGCTGCGGGTCGGTGGCGAAGCGCACATCGCGGTTGGTGAGGATGCCGACGAGCTTGCCCTTCTGCTCGTTGGGGCCGCGCTCGACCACGGGAACGCCGGAAATCCCATGCCGCTTCATCAGCGCGAAGGCGTCGGCGAGCCTCTCGTCGGGGAAGATGGTGATCGGGTTCGCCACCATGCCGGATTCGAACTTCTTCACCTGGCGCACCTGATCGGCCTGGTCCTGCGCCGAGAGGTTGCGGTGGATGACGCCGAGCCCGCCGATCTGGGCCATGGCGATCGCCATGCGCGCCTCGGTCACCGTGTCCATCGCCGAGGCGAGGAGAGGGATGTTGAGCCTCAGCTGGCGCGTCAGGCTGGTGCGCATGTCGACCTGCGTCGGCAAGACGTCGGAGGCAGCGGGCAGCAACAGCACATCGTCGAAGGCGAGCCCCTCGCGGAGCCCCGCCATGACGGGAATCGAGCCCATGGACAGCGAGCCCATGGAAAGAGAATTCTTAGGTTGGGAGGTCATGGCCAACTCCGGCTGCGAGGGCAGCTTGATAAAAGAAACCGGCCCGTGAGAATCGCCCGGCCCGATGGAATTGACGCAGTGGCGTATCATGCCGATGAGCGCAGGCAAAGGGATTAATGCGCCGATGGCGACCCGACAATGCAGGCGCTGTCATGCGCGCGCGTGACGCCTCGCTTCGCGCGGGGCTTCGAATATGGTTTGCTGAGCGCGAGCATGCGAGAGGGCAAGAGACAAGGGTGCCGGCAAGGATGCGGCAAAGATCGATATATGAATGGGGCCGCAGATGATGCGCCGGGCGATCGTCAGCGCGGTTCTGGCCGTGGCGCTGGTTGCGGCCGGCATCGGCGGCTTCATCGCCTACCGCCATTCGGAATTCTATGAGATCCGCGTTGCCAACGGCGCTGGCGAAGAAAGCTTGAGATTGGCTGCGATGACCCTCCTGCTGAACCGCGAAGACCCCGACCGGGTGGTTCCGGTCTTCATCAAGCTCCTCGACGACAAGGCGCCGACGATCCGTGCGAAGGCCGCGGAGGATCTAGGCTTCATGGGCGCCGCGAGCGCGGTCGAGCCGCTCCTTGCGGCCCTTCCGAAACAGGGTCCCCCCGAGCGCCCGACCTTCATCGAGGCGCTGGGCGCGATCGGCGATCCGCGCGCCATCGCCCCCTTGGCCGCCGCGCTCGACGGCGCGGCCGAGGGCGAGGCCCGCAGCCTCACCCGGGCGCTGGCGAATCTCGGGCCGGAGGTGGTGCCGCTGCTGATCAAGCGCCTCGTCGATCCGAGACCTTCCATCCGGGCCGCCGCCGCGGCCGGGCTCGGCTGGTTCGCGATCGAAGCCCGCACGCAGGCGAAGAAGGAGGCGCTCGCTCCCGCCATCGCCCCGCTGATTCCGCTCCTCTACGACACCATCCCCACCGTGCGCTCATCGGCCGCCGACGCCATGGGCGATATCCGCGACCCGAAATTCCTCACCTCCCTCGTCCTGGCGCTCGGCGATCCGGACGATCAGGTCCGCGAGGTGATCGGCCGAGCCATTTCCTATTACGGCGACGCCGCCATCGCGGTGCTGCCGCCGGCCTTCCAATCTTCCGATCCGAGGACCAGGCTCGGGGCGGCGGAGGCGTTCGCCGCCATCGCGGATATCGGCGTCTATGCCCCCAATCGCGCCGGCGCCTCCTATGTCAAGGCCGCGCAGGCCGTCCTCGACGAGGCGCTCGAGCGCAACGATCTGATCGCGGGCGCCGGCGCCTTCGGCTACTACATCACGCAAGGCCGGCCCGAGGCCGTGCCCTTCCTGATCGCGGCGCTCCAGGCCTATGGCCATCGCCGCATGGCGAACGGGCTCCTCAATTGCGGGCTCGTGGCGCTGCACGACGCGGCGGCCTCATGGGCCTCAGCCCACGGCTTCACCATCGAGACCGGGAGCGGGCCGGGCGAATACAAATGGGGCAAGGGCTGACAAGGGCTGACCGTTGGCGCAGCGAAATTCGATTCGCGTTTCCCGTCATTGCGAGCGAAGCGAAGCAATCCAGGCCTTTGCATCCCTCTGGATTGCTCTGATGTCGCTGCGCTCCTCGCAATGACGGCGCTCCTCGAATGCCGATCGCCCTTCGCCTATTTGCCCATCTTCTGCCCGTTGACGGTGAACACCCCGTCCGCGCTGTATTCGAGCACCCAGCTCGGCTTGCCGTCCGGGCCCGGCTTGGCGAGGCTCTTGACCATGGTCAGCCCCATCAGCACCTGTTGCAGCTTCGGGTCGCTCTGCGCTGCCGCCTGGACGATGGCGAGGCTCTTGTCGAGGCCGTCGGCCTCGATCGTGATCCGGCCGCTCGGCTTGGGCACCCTCAGCGCCATCTCGCCCTCGACCGAAATGTCGAAGCTCGGCGAGGTGAGGCGGCTCGGCGCGATCACCAGCTTCGGGCTGCCGCTCGCCAGCATGTCCTCGAGCTTGGTCTGGCTCTCCTCCGACAACGGAGGATCGGCCTTGAGGTCGAGATCCTCGATCAGCGTGCGGGCGATCTCATCGAGACCCTCGAGCGTGACCTTGAAACCGACGTCGAGCAGCGTCGGAATGAGCGGTCTCGACCAGGCGGGCGTGAGGGGCGCGGGGAGCGTCAGGCCGTCGAGCTTGAGCCCGAGCTCGAAGGCGCCCTGAGACGTCAGGCCGCTGAAGGCGAGCCTCTCGCCGAGAGATTTCAGCCCGATCGAGCCGAAGGGGAACTGCGCCGAGACGCCGTCGAGCGACACCGTGGCCTTGGCATCGCTCCAGAGCGGCAGGATCGCCAGGAGCTGCGTCTTCAATTCGTCTTGATGCTCGACGACATGCTCGATGCCCTCGAGCCCGACCAGGAAGGCCCAGAGGTCGAGCGCGGCTCGGCTGCGCATCCCCTCCATCGAGCCATCCCCGGTCATCGCTCCGAGAGTGTAGACGATGCTGATCGGAGCCGCCTGAGGCGTGCCGGGCTTGGCGGGTGGGGTGACCTTCACGGTCTCCACGAGGCTCTTCACTAAATTGTGCGTCTTGGCGCTGACCGCGCCGCCGCCCGCGTCGGTCGACTGAATTTCGAGGAGGTATCCGGCCTCCTGCAAGCTGACTTCCGTGCCTTGCGTCATCCATTTCACGTCGATGAGATCGATCGTGCCCTTGGCGGTCAGGAAGGCCGCGAGCTTCGGGTCGTAGACGCCCTCGAAGCGGTAGCCGTTCAGCGCCAGCGATCCGCCGACCTCGCCTTCGGGCGTCGCGACATGCACGTCGACGGAAGGGAAGCCGTCCATGCCGACCTTCCAGGTGCCGTCCGGCTGCGGCGCGGTGAGGAACGACAAGGTGCCGAGCTTGACGCTGTCCGCCGGCAGGCCAAGCCCGTCGATGACCCGTTGCGGATCGACCGTCACCTTGTAGTCTTCGCCCTGGGGGGTAACCGCGATGATGCCTTGATCGACCGCGGTGCGGCCGAAATACGCAGCGAAGCTCTGACCGAGCGCTTTGGCGCCCTCTTGGGTCGCTGGTTCGGCGAGCGCCGGAGCGCTTGCCAGAAGGATGGCGAGAAACGAGGCAGACCAACGGAATGCGCGCATGTCATCCTACCTTTTAGTGGGGGAGCCGAAGAAGTTCAGGCAGCGGAAGAACCTAAATCATACCATCAACTCTGTGACGTGTTCGTCGCGCCGGAATGGCGAAATTGGGGCTTGTCCGAGCCGCGGGAGAAGTCAGGCGTGCGAATGGAACGGCGGCGCTGCGCGACAT
>JBIOEK010000359.1:0-4518 GCA_044445925.1 Hyphomicrobiales bacterium | reverse complement strand
CCCCTTCGCGGCTCGGCGAAGGGCCGGCGCCTGCGCGGCCGGGCGGGCGCTCGCCGAATTTCCGGTCACCGAAGCGGCGCGGCGCGTCCCGCTTCTCGCCCGTCCGGTCCGCGCCTTGCTCGTGGCGCCGGGCCGGGCGGAAGGGTCTCTCCTCCCTCGCCGGACGATCCCCGCCGGGCGGGCGCGCAATGGCGCCCACTGACGGGCGGCGATAGGGTGGCGCGGCGCCGGCCGCGCCTCGATCGGTGGGCGTTCGCCAAGGTCGGCGCGGCGCCTCGATCGCCCCAACCCCGGCGGAACGGCGCGGGCCTTCACTGCGCTCGAAGCGCTCGGGACGAGGCCCGCGCTCGCGCCCATCGCCGCCGCGAGGGCGCGGAGCGATCCCCTGCTCGCGCGGCGTCTTGCGGCGCAGGACATCGCTTTCGCCGCGCGGCGCCCTCTTCTCCGGTTGCCGCTCGGGACGGGAAGCATGCGGTCCGCCAGCCTTGCCGGGCGAGGCCGCCGACGCGGCCGGGTCCTGAAGGATGCGTTCGACCAGGACGCTGTGTCCCTTGCGGTCGGCGATCCGCCCGCCGCGAAGGTGCTGGCGGTCATCGGTGACGGGCGGCCTGACCTTGTCGCCGCGCGACGGCCGGCTCTGCCGCTTCGGCGCTCCGCCCTTGCGCTCCCCGCGCATGGCCCAGCTTTCCGCGTCGCGCCAGCTATGGCGATGAGCCGCGCCGCGCCGACCCTGCGCGACCGCCTCAGCCTTGCGCAAGGCACGCGCCTCATCGGGGGTGACGGAAACTTTGGCGTCGCCGGGCGTGGGACCGGCGCCCTTGGACTCCCGATCATCGGGCCGCCGCTCGAAGGGGGCGCCCTCGGCGCGCCGCCTTCCGGGCTCGCCGGAAGGGCGCTCGCGGCGCGGCGGACGCGGCGCTTTCTGGGGGGGCGGCGCCTCATCCTCGAATTCGATCTCGGCTTGGCGGGCCAATTCGGGGCCGAGCTGGTCCTTCAGCAGGCGGGTGCGCACTTCCTCAACCGCGCCTTCCTCGAGATCGCCGAGCTGGAAGGGCCCGAAGGAGATGCGGATCAGGCGATTCACCTTGAGCCCGAAATGCTCGAGGATGCGCTTGACCTCGCGGTTCTTGCCTTCGCGCAGGCCGAGCGTCAGCCACATATTGGAGCCCTGCTCGCGATCGACATGCGCGTCGACCGGCCCGTAATGCATGCCCTCGATCTCGATGCCGTCCTTCAGCAGGTCGAGCTGGTCTTGGGTGATCTCGCCGAAGGCGCGCACCCGGTAGCGTCGCAGCCAGCCGGTGGTCGGATGGGCGAGCACGCGGGCGAGGCCCCCGTCATTCGTCAGGAGAAGCAGCCCTTCCGTGTTGAGATCGAGCCGGCCGATCGATACCAGGCGCGGCAGCCCCGCCGGCAGCGCCGAGAATACGGTCGGGCGGTCCTCTGGATCCTTCTCGGTGGTCATGAGACCGGCAGGCTTGTGGTAGAGGAAGAGGCGCGTGCGCTCCTTGGCCGGAAGCGCGACCCCGTCGACGGAAATGCGGTCGCGGGGCTTCACCAGCGTCACGGGTGTGGTCACGGTCGCGCCGTTCAGCGCGATGCGGCCTTCCTCGATCATGCGCTCGACATCGCGTCGCGAGGCTATGCCGGCGCGCGAGACGACTTTCGAGATGCGCTCGCCGGCTTCGCTCGGCGCTTCAGGCGTCGCATCCGCGGGCGGTCGGTCTGGATCGGAGGCATCCGGGCGCCCGGATCGATCGCGACCGACACGCCGCCCCCGGCCCGCAGCCTCGCCGCTTGGGGCGCCTTCCGGAAGGGCGTGATCGCCGCCGTCTACTGCATTGTCCTCAGCCATTGCGTGGGCTTATCAGAGGCGAAGGCCAAATACCAACGGCGGTCTCGCCCGGCATGCGCTGCATTCCGCGCGGGACCGACGATGTCGACCCTCGGTCCGGCCCCCACTGTCGAGGTGATTGCGTCAGATGACGGAGACGAAGAAGCAAGTTGCCCGCCTCGATCCGATGGCGATTGCGCTCGGCGAGGCGCTAGCGGCGGCGGAGCGCGGCGAGGTGCCGGTCGGCGCGGCGATCATGCGCGACACCCTGCTCCTCGCCTCGGCCGGCAACCGCACGCTCGAATTGAGGGATCCGACGGCGCATGCCGAGATGCTGGCGATCCGCGCCGCCTGCACGGCTGCGGGCTCGGAGCGGCTTCCCGATTGCGACCTCTATGTGACGCTCGAGCCTTGCCCGATGTGCGCCACCGCCATCTCCTTCGCGCGCTTGCGGCGGCTCTATTTCGGCGCGTCCGATCCCAAGATGGGCGGGGTCGAGCACGGACCGCGCATCTTCGCTCAAGCGAGCTGCCATCACCGGCCGGATGTCTATGGCGGCATCAGGGAGCGCGAGGGCGCGGAGCTGCTCGAGGCGTTCTTCAAGGCGAGGCGCGACGAGTCCAGCTACGCGACCGGGTAGGGGCCATGCTCGAAGACCGTGGCATGGTAGCCTTTGCTTCCCACCTGACGCGCGAGCTCGCTGCGGAAGTCAACCTGCGCATGCAGGCTTTCGAGCACGTGGCGGAAATATTTCTCGCGGATAGCAGCTTCGTCATCGGTCTCGGGAAAGAAGCGCGACGTCCTGAGCACGATGACGGGCAGGCGCCGTCTGCGGAAGAACAGCTCGCAGAGGTTCTCGGCCGCGACCTTGGTCACGCCATAGATGTTCTTGGGAACCGGCGTCACATCCTCGGTCACCCAGGAAGCCGGTTCGCCGGCGGCGGGCGTGAGCGCCGAGCCGAATGCGCTCGTCGTGCTCGTGAAGACGAAGGCTTCCACGCGGGCCTCGGCCGCTTCCTCGAGGAGCGTCAGCGTGCCGGCGATGTTCGTCTCGACGAAGTCCCGGTTGGCATGGGTCGCGACATGGGGCTTGTGCAAGGTTGCCGAGTGGATGACCGCTCGCACGCCAGCCAGGCGCCGCTTGACGAAGTCTCGATCGCATATCGAGCCGACCGCATCGGTGAAAGCGCAGGGCACGATATCGATGCCGAGCGCCGGCTGCTGCTCGCTCCGGAGGCGCCGCATGACAGCCTCGCCGAGATGGCCTGAGCTCCCTGTGACGAGAATGGTCATGCCGCCTCCGAAATGATCTGTGCTAAAGCGATCTGCGTTCAAGCCTCGCCGCGAGCTCCTCCTTGAATTTTGCCTTCGCCGGAGCCGCGGCGTCGAGGATTTGCGGGGTCTTGAAGAAGTCGAGCACGGCGAACCCCTCGACGCTTGGCCGCACCAGGAGATCGGGCGGGTAGGCCTTCACTTTCGCTTTCACGATCGTCGCCTGCATGATCTGGGCGGCAGCAAACAGCATCGCGAAAGCGTTGGGTGCGCCTGCCTCCTCGGCCGAAGGCCCGCCGGTCACATCGACCGCGATGAGGATATCGGCCTTGCCCATCACGACATCGCAGGGCAGCGGGTTGACGGCCCCGCCGTCGATCAGCAGCCTTCCGGCGATGGCGACCGGCTTGACCAGACCCGGCAAGGCCATCGAGGCAGCGACCGCGCTGACCAGCGCGCCCGAGGAGAAGGCAACCTCGCCGCGTCCGTAGTAATCGGTCGCGACCGCCGTAAAGGGGATGCCCAGGTCCTCGAAAGTATCGGGGACGTCGTCCGGCCAGAACCTGTCGAGCAGGCGTTCCCCGTCGAGCAGCATCGGATTGCCGCGCGCGAACAGATCCCCGATGCGGCCGATGCGCGCCCCGAACAGGCCGGCGAAGACCTTGGTGCGGTTGCGGAACACGGAGAGCGCATGGGCGCGGATGTCCTTGCCTTTCACCCCGGCCGCGTAGGCCGCCCCGATGATCGCGCCGATCGAGGTGCCGGCTATCGCAACCGGCCTGAGCCCCATCTCGTCGAGCGCCTCGAGCACGATGATATGGGCAAGCCCGCGGGCTCCGCCCCCGCCGAGCGCGAGCGCGATGCTCGGAGTTTTCGGCGCAGCCCGGGAGGCCTTCCTCGCCTTCATGCCGACTCTCCGAGAAATCGCGCGAGCGCCGTCGCGGTCTCGAGCGGGGCCTCCTCGGCGAGGAAATGGCCGCAGGCGATGCTCTCGCCCATGGCCTTCGGCGCGAAGCTCTTGCGCCAGGCGTCGAGGGCCTTCTCTTCGCCGCCCGTCAGGTAGAACTGCCCGGTCAGCGCCAGGACCGGGCAGGCGATCTTGCGGCCCGTGGCGAGATCGGCCTCGTCGGCCTCGACGTCGAGCCCGGCGCCCGCGCGGTAATCCTCGCAGAAGGCGTGGATGCGCGAAGGCTCGTTGGCCGAGGCGTGATAATGGGCAAGCGCCCGGGGATCGAAGGGTGCGAGCGATTTCTCGCGGTTCCACTGCGACATGAGCCCGTCCACATAGGATATTGGGTCCTTGGCGATTTCGCTTTCGGGCACGGGTTCCGGCCGCGCCAGGAATTCCCAGTGGCGCGCTTCCTGGTGCCCGGCTTCGATCTCCTGCCAGACCCGATAGGTCGGCAGGATGT
>JBIOEK010000358.1:0-4570 GCA_044445925.1 Hyphomicrobiales bacterium | reverse complement strand
TGTCTGGATTTGGGGCCGGAAGGCTGCAGCAGGGAGGGTCCTTGCCTTTTCTTAGGCGAGCAGCCAGGCGTTGAATCGTTCGATCGCCTTCTCCTTGTTGGCGCCCCACCATTCCGTGCTGGAGAGCATCATCAATTTCAGGTTCTCCGGGGCTGTCGGAAGGAACTTGGCGCGATCCTTGGGGATGTAGTCATAGGCTTTCGGATTGGTGGGGCCATAGGCGAGCTTGGAGACGAACTCCGCCTGGCGCTTGGCGTTGGCGCAGAACTTGATGAACTTCTTGCCCAGCTCGGCCTTGGGGTCTCCCTTGGGGATCACCCATCCTTCGAGCGAGTAGATCCCCTGTTCCCACGACATGGCGACGGCCCCGCCCGCCTCGATCACCACCTGGGCGCGGGCGTTCCATGTCGGGATGATATCGACTTCGCCGCTCTGCAGCATTTGCGTCGTCTGGGCGCCGCCGGTCCACCACACATCGACATGCTGCTTGATCTGGTCGAGCTTCTTGAAGGCCCGGTCCATGTCGATCGGATAGATCTTGTCCATCGGCACGCCGTCGGCCAGCAACGCCTCCTCCAGCGTGTCGATCGGGTGCTTGTGCATGGCGCGCCGTCCGGGAAATTTCTTCACGTCCCAGAAATCGGCCCAGTTCTTCGGCCCGTTCTGGCCGAATTTGTCGGTGCGGTAGCAAAGCACCGTCGCATAGGTATCCTGGCCCATCCAGCCGGGCCTGCGCGCCGATGGCATGATCTGTCCCATGTCCTCGCCGGTCCAGTCGAGCGGCTCGAGCAGGTTCTGCGGCGCGAGCTCGTAGACGTCGGCGTCGGTCGCGATAACCACGTCCCAAGTATAGGCCTTGGTCTCGACATTCGCCTTGATCTCGACGGTCGGATAATGCTCGCGGGCGATGTGGTTGATCGCAACGTCGCTCTCCGTCTCGAAGGGCTTGACGAAGGCCGCGTCGGCAGCCGGCGTCCAGGCGCCGCCCGGATCGGCGATCGTCAGCGTCTCCTTGGCGAAGGCTTTCTGGAAGGGCAGGGAGGACGCGGCGAGCGCCGCGAGCGCACCGCCCGCCCCGACGAGAACGTCGCGGCGATTGATGGCATAGCGCGAGGGGTCTCTCAGCTGGGCCGGGTCGATCATGGGTTTGCTCCCTTTGTTTGGTTCTGCAGCGCTCTCGTCGGGATGGCGGCCATCCCATCGGCGCAGGCCTCTCTGATTTCGTCCTGGCAAAACCCCTTGCCGGCAAGTCGCCGCCGCGACGGGGCGGCTTTGGCAGGTCGTATTGCTATTCGATCCTTCGTGTCGGATAACCTGCCGTCCCGTCCCATCGGTGTCAACCATGTCGATGAGCGAAACGGGCCGTGCGATTCACCACAGGAAGAGGGCCGCCGAGGAATGCAGCCGATCATGTATCAGCGAACCATCTCCGTCCGGGCGGGTCGCATCGGAACCGGACCGCAAGGCATCGCAGAGCGCGCCCTGCGGGACTACGCAAAGCGATGAAATCGGGCGGCAAGCAGCAAGCAGCGCAGCGAGCGGCGCGGCCGATCGCTGAAGCGCGCGACGGGGATCCGCTCTATGTCCGTTCGGTGGAGAAGGGCTTTCGCGTCTTGTCGGCCTTCGGCAGCGGGCGCGCCACGCTGAGCCTTGCCCAGATCGCCCTCGAGACGAAGCTCGACAAGAGCGCCGCCCAGCGCTTCACCCACACCCTCGCGAGGCTCGGCTATCTGCGCAAGGATCCGGAGACCAAACGCTTCGAGTTGACCACGCGTGCGCTCGATCTCGGCTATCACTATACGAGGGCGAGCCCGCTGGTCGAGCGCTCCTTGCCCTATCTGATGCATCTCAGCCGCGACACGGAGGAGACCGTCAGCTTGACGGTGCTCGACGGCAACGAAATCGTCTATGTCTCGCGCTTCATGAGCCGCTATATGTTGAACACCAACATCATCATCGGCTCTCGCCTTCCGGCCTATTGCACCGCTCCCGGCAGGGCCATGCTGTCTCGCCTTCCGGCCGAGCAGGCGCACGCCATATTGCGCAAATCGGAGCTGCGTTCCTATACGCCGCACACCGTCTGCCGCTTACCGGAGCTCCTCGCTCGGCTCGCACAGTCGGCGCGTCGCGGCTACGCGCTCGCCAACGAGGAGATCTTCGCAAACGACATTTCGATTGCCAGCGCCGTCCTGGGCGGCAAGGGCGAGGTTCTCGGCGCCGTCAGCATTGCCGTCTCCAAGCTGCGCTGCCCGGTCGCCGAGGCCGAAGAGCGTTTCGCGCCGTTGGTCACCGCCGCAGCGCAGGCCATGTCGCAATCGGGTCCGCTGCAGCTCGCCTGATCATGTTCCGCCGTCGAGAAGGCAACCAATGACTCGAGAAGCCGACATCCTGGTCTTCGGAACCGGAAGCTTCGCCGCGAGGATCGTGCTGGACATCGCCGCGACGGCGCGGAGGCCGGTGCGGGTGGTGATCTCGGGGCGCAATCCCGAGCGCCTGAATTGGTTGCGCGTCGCCGCCAATGCCCGCGCCGCGATCTTCGGGTCTGCCGCGAGCTTCGTCGGCGAGCCTGCCGATCTGTCGGGAGCGGATGCGGGGGCTGAGGCGATCTCGGCTTATGGCCCGTCGGTCGTGGTGCAGGCGGCCTCGCTGCAGGCGTCCTCGGTGATCGTGACCAAGGGGGATGCCTGGAGCCGACTGGTGGCCGAGGGTGGCCTGAGCGCCACCGCGGTTTTCCAGGCCGTGCTCTCCGCGCGTGTCGCGCGGGCCGTCCCGCCGGGCTGCCATTTCATCAATTGCTGCTTTCCAGACGTCGTGAACGGGATCATCGCGGCGCAGGGGCTGCCGGTCACCTGCGGAACCGGCAACGTCTCGATCCTGTCGAGCGCGTTCGCCGGCAGCCTCGCTCGGCCGGAGCCTGGCGCCTTGCGAGTGCTGGCGCATTACCAGTGCATCGGGGCGTTTCGCATGCCCGCCGCCTCCCGGCGGGGCCCTAGGCCGCGCGTCTGGCTCGACGGCGTCGAGGTCGAGGACGTATTCGCTCGTTTCGCCGATGTGAAGCTGACGCCCGAGCCCTCCATCGAGATTTCAGGCGCTGCGGGCGTGCCGCTGATGCTCGCCATTGCGTCGCGAACGCCTTGGCGCGGCCATGCGCCGGGCCCGCTCGGCTTGCCGGGCGGCTATCCGGTCGCCTGGGAAGGAGCGGCGCTCGCGCTCGACCTGCCTCCCGGCCTCGAGCGGGATGCGGCGATCGCATGGAATGCCCGCTTCGAAGCGGAGAACGGCTTGGTGGTCGGCCGCGACGGCTTCGCGCGCTATACCGGGGTGCTCGCCGACAAGCTGCGCGCGGTCAGCCCACATTTAGCGAAAGGTTTCGCGGTCGCCGACCTTGAAACGGTCCACGCGGAGATGGCCGCGTTGCGGTCCAAGCTGCAGGCGCGGCCGTGATTTCAGCGATCCGACCGCGTAAGAGTCGCCGTCAGTGCAAATGCGATCTTCCCCACCGTGTCACAAGGTCAATACGAACAGGGCCGCATCTCTGCGGCCCTGTCTTTGTCCTGTTCAGGCTTAGTCGTGATCGGCGATCAGTAATCCATTCCGCCCATTCCGCCCATGCCACCACCTCCCGGCATCGCGGAAGCGGCTTCTTTCTTCGGCGTCTCGGCAACCATCGCCTCGGTCGTGATCAGGAGGCCGGCAATCGATGCCGCGTCCTGCAGCGCAACGCGCACGACCTTGGCCGGATCGACGATGCCGGAACTGAGCATGTCGACATATTCCTCGGTCTGGGCATTGAAGCCGAAGGTCGGCGATTTATTGGCCAGCACCTTGCTCACCACGATTGAGCCTTCGACGCCCGAATTCTCGGCGATCTGACGGATCGGTGCCTCGAGCGCCCTCAACACGATATTGATGCCGGCCTGCACGTCGTGGTTTTCGTGCGTGAGCTTGCCGATTGCCGTCTTGGCCCGCAGCAACGCAATTCCACCTCCCGGAACGATGCCTTCCTCCACGGCCGCTTTCGTCGCGTGCATCGCGTCGTCGACGCGATCCTTCTTCTCCTTGACCTCAACCTCAGTCGAGCCGCCGACGCGGATCACTGCGACGCCGCCAGCGAGCTTGGCCAGCCGCTCCTGGAGCTTTTCGCGATCATAGTCCGAGGTGGTCTCCTCGACCTGCGCCTTGAGCTGGCCGATCCGCGCCTGGATATCCTGCTTCTTGCCGGCGCCGTCGATGATCGTGGTGTTCTCCTTCTCGATGCGCACCTTCTTGGCGCGGCCGAGCATCTGCAGCGTCACGTTCTCGAGCTTGATGCCGAGGTCCTCGGCGATCATCTCGCCGGCGGTCAGGACCGCGATGTCCTCGAGCATCGCCTTGCGGCGATCGCCGAAGCCCGGCGCCTTCACGGCCGCGACCTTGAGGCCGCCGCGCAGCTTGTTCACGACAAGCGTCGCCAGCGCCTCTCCCTCGATGTCCTCGGCAATGATGAGAAGCGGCTTACCGCTTTGCACAACCGCCTCGAGGATCGGGAGCATGGCCTGCAGCGAGGAGAGCTTCTTCTCGTGGATGAGGA
>JBIOEK010000357.1:0-4575 GCA_044445925.1 Hyphomicrobiales bacterium | reverse complement strand
GGCCTCGGGCGCACCTTCCAGAATCTGCGGCTGTTCGGCGAGATGAGCGTGCTGGAGAATGTCGTCACTGGCATGCAGCCGCGGTTGCGGGTCGCTTGGCCGGCGGCGATCCTGCGCCTGCCGGGCGCGCGGGCCGAGGAACGGGCGGCGATCGCGCGCGGGCGTGAGCTTCTGCGCCTCTTCGGATTGGAGCAGCAGGCGGAAAAGCGCGCCTCGGCCCTCGCTTATGGTGATCAGAGGAGGCTCGAGATCGCTCGCGCGCTCGCCTCCGAGCCCGTGCTGCTCCTGCTCGACGAGCCGGCCGCGGGGATGAATCCGACGGAGACGGCGGCTCTTTCTCAAATGCTGGGCTCCCTGCGAAGCGACAAGCTCAGCATCCTCCTTGTCGAGCACGACATGAAGTTCGTGATGGGCCTCAGCGACAAGATCAGCGTCCTCAATTTCGGCCGCAAGATCGCCGAGGGTTCGCCGGCCGAGATGCGGGCCGAGCCCAAGGTGATCGAAGCCTATCTCGGGCGGTCGGCCGCGCGCTTCGGCAGCGACGCCGGGGCGCGGCCATGAGCGCCTTGCTCGAGCTGCGCGGTCTGGTGCTCGCCTATGGCAATATCACCGTGGTCAAGGGCATCGATCTCGACATCGAGGACGGCAAGGTCGTCTGCCTGATCGGCGCCAATGGTGCCGGCAAGACGACGACGCTGCGCGCCATCTCCGGCCTGCTGCGGCCGAAATCAGGCACGATCAGCCTCGCTGGCGAAGCAATCGGCCGGCTGCCGGCCTATCGCATCGCACGCTTGGGGGTGGTGCAGGTTCCGGAGGGCAGGCAGATCTTCGCGCGGATGACCGTCCTCGAGAATTTGCGCATGGGCGCTTTCCTGGTCGCTGGGGCAAGCGAGGTGCGACGCCGCCTCGATGAGGTCCTCGGCCTTTTCCCCCGTCTGGGCGAGCGCTTGCGCCAGTCGGCTGGTCTCTTGTCCGGCGGCGAGCAACAGATGTTGGCGATGGGGCGCGCGCTGATGGCGAAGCCGCGCCTTTTGCTGCTGGACGAGCCGAGCATGGGGCTCGCGCCGATGCTGGTCGAGGAGATCTTCAGCCTCATCGCCAAGCTCAAGGCCGCGCAGCGAACCATTCTGCTGGTCGAGCAGAATGCCCGCCTCGCGCTCGAGATTTCGGACGAGGCCTTTGTGCTCGAGACCGGCCGGATCAGCATCCGCGGCGAGGCACGAAAGGTCAGGGCCGACGCCTCGGTCCTCGCGGCTTATCTCGGCGACAGCTAGCTCGCTCGCCGACGCGCAGCACGGCGCTGCCAAAGCCGACCGCACGCCACGACGCCGAAACCGGCTCCGCGAAATAAGAAGAAAACACATGAAACCAGCCGCCAGGGGATAACCATTTTCTCTCGTGAGCCAGAACGGGGCCACCGGCCCGTCGCTCGGCGTGCTTCTTGGAGATGGATTGGGTCGCGGGCCGCGACGAGGATTTGTCCCGTGCGGTTGAAAAGCACCAATCGTTCTGTAAATCAAACGAGTCTTCGATCGCCGCCAAGGGATATTCCGATCATGGTCAGTGGGTCGCGAGCCGAGCTCGCTTCGAATATTGCGTCCGTATTGGCGGCTTCGACCGAACTCGGCTGGCGCCTGCGACAACTCCTGGAGCTTGCTCCGCGCCCCGCCGTGTTCACCACGAGCTTCGGGCTCGAAGACCAGATCGTGACCCATGCGATCGCCACCTCGCGCCTGCCGATCGAGCTGGTCACGCTGGATACCGGCCGCCTCTTCCACGAGACGATCTCGCTCTGGGCCCGCACCGAGCGCAGCTACGGCATCGCCGTACGGCCCTTGCTGCCGGACGCCGCGGACACGCAAGCCTTGATAGGGCGTTGGGGCGTCGAAGGCTTCAGGGCCTCGGTCGAGGCGCGCCGGGCCTGCTGCCATGTGCGCAAGGTCGCGCCCTTGGCGTTGGGCCTCGCCGGAGCTGGAACCTGGATCACCGGGCTGCGGGCGACGCAGTCGCTCGCCCGCGACAAGGTGGGGCTCGCCGAGTGGGACGGCGCCCACGGCGTGCTCAAGGTCAATCCGCTCGCCGATTGGAGCCGCGAGGCCGTGCTCGCCTATGCGCAGCAGCGCGATGTTCCGGTGAACGAGCTCCATGCCAAGGGCTTCGCCTCGATCGGTTGCGCGCCCTGCACGCGCGCGCTGGCGCCGGGCGAGCCGGAGCGCGCCGGCCGTTGGTGGTGGGAGGAGGAAGGCAAGAAGGAATGCGGCCTGCATCTGCGGACGCAACCCGACGCCGAGACCGCAGTCTCGGCCTGATCTGTTCCTCCCGGAGTTTCCCTGATGGATTTGTCATTTCACAACGCTCTCGCGCCGGGCGTTGATGTCGATATCGAGGCGCCGCCGCAAGCGGCGCGGCTCACCCATCTCGATCGTCTCGAGGCCGAGAGCATCCACATCTTACGCGAGGTGGTCGCCGAATGCGCGCGCCCCGTGATGCTCTATTCGATCGGCAAGGATTCCTCGGTGCTTCTGCATCTCGCCATGAAGGCATTCCGTCCGGGACGGATTCCCTTTCCGCTCCTGCATGTCGACACGACCTGGAAGTTCAAGGAGATGATCGCCTTCCGCGACAAGCTCGTGCGCGATAACGGGCTCGACCTTCTGGTGCACGTCAACGAGGAGGGGCGGGCGCGCGGCATCTCGCCCCTGACGCATTCCTCCGACATCCACACCGATGTGATGAAGACGCAGGCGCTGAAGCAGGCGCTCGACCGCTACGGCTTCGACGCGGCCTTCGGCGGGGCGCGGCGCGACGAGGAGAAATCGCGTGCCAAGGAACGCATCCTCTCCTTCCGCGGCGTCAATCATCAATGGGACCCCCGGCGCCAGCGCCCGGAGCTGTGGCGGCTCTATAATGGGCGCAAGCGCAAGGATGAGAGCATCCGCGCCTTTCCCCTGTCCAACTGGACCGAGCTCGACATCTGGCTCTACATCCACCGTGAAGCCATTCCGGTCGTGCCTCTGTATCTCGCCGCGCCGCGTCCCGTCATCGCGCGCGACGGCATGTTGCTGATGGTCGACGACGAGCGTCTCCAGCCGCGCCCGGGTGAAAGCGTCGAGACCCGCATGGTGCGCTTCCGCACGCTCGGCTGCTACCCGCTCACGGGGGCCATCGAAAGCAGCGCCAGGAACGTGCCGGCGGTGATCGGCGAGACCCTCGCCGCGCGCACCTCCGAGCGCGCCGGACGGGCCATCGACCAGGACAGCCCGGCCTCGATGGAGCGCAAGAAGCGGGAAGGTTATTTCTGATGACCATCCATGCCGATGCGCCGAAATTGGATATCGAGGCGTTCGCGCGCTCGCACGAGCGCAAGAGCCTCTTGCGGTTCATCACCTGCGGCTCGGTCGACGACGGCAAATCGACATTGATCGGGCGCCTGCTGCACGAGACGGACGCCATTCTCGAGGATCAACTCGCCGCCGTCGAAGCGGCCTCGCGCCGGCACGGCGCTCCTGGCCAGCCTCTCGACCTCGCCCTCCTGGTCGATGGGCTCGCGGCCGAACGCGAGCAGGGGATCACCATCGATGTGGCCTATCGCTACTTCACCACGCATCGGCGGAAATTCATCATCGCCGATACGCCGGGCCATGAGCAATATACCCGCAATATGGCGACCGGCGCCTCCAATGCCGATCTTGCCATTCTCCTCGTCGACGCGCGCAAGGGCGCGGCCGTGCAGACGCGCCGGCACGCGCTGATCGTGTCGCTAATCGGCGTCAAGCAGGTGATCGTCGCGGTCAACAAGATGGACCTCATCGGCTGGAGCGAGGACGGCTTCCGCCGCATCGAGGCGCAGATCCGTGGCTTTGCCGCTTCGCTCGACTTCGAGAGCCTGTCCTTCATCCCGCTTTCGGCGCTGACCGGCGACAATGTCGCTTCCCCCGCGCTCGCTTGTCCATGGTACTCGGGTCCGACGCTGCTTGCCGCGCTCGAGGCCGCCGAGCCTCAGGCGAGATCAGGACCGTTTCGGATGGCGGTGCAATGGGTCAACCGCCCGAACGCCGATTTCCGCGGCTATAGCGGCTTGATCACCTCGGGCGAGATCGCAGTCGGGGACCGCATCCTGGTGCAACCGTCCGGCGGCGAAACCGTGGTGAGACGCATCCTGGGCGCTGGCGGCGAGCAGGCAAGCGCGGTTGCCGGGCAATCCGTTACGCTCATTCCCGGAGACGAGATCGACATTTCTCGCGGCGATCTCCTGACGCTGCCCGAGGCGCCGGCGAAGCTCGCGCGCGCCCTCGATGCGACGCTCCTGTGGATGGATGAGCGTCCTCTCCGGCAGGGGGCGGCCTATCTCGTCAAGCTCGGCACCCGAACGGTGACGGCGACGATCGGGGCGATCCGCTCGCGCGTTGATCTCACGAGCTTGGCCGAAAATCCGGCGGAGCGGCTGGAGCTGAACGAGATCGGAGAGGCCGAGCTCATTCTCGACCAGCCGGTCGCCGTCGACCTCTATCGCGAGGATCGCGCGACCGGCGGCTTCATCCTGATCGACCGCGAGAGCTTCGACACGCTCGGCAT
>JBIOEK010000356.1:0-4619 GCA_044445925.1 Hyphomicrobiales bacterium | reverse complement strand
GCATCCGCTCAATCACAGATAGCTTGAACTCCCGGCTGTAGACACCACGGCTCTTCTTGGACATCCGTTCTCCTTTCCGAGAACTGTCCTCTGTTTCTCTGTCTCAATTTTGGGGTGCACTCCAACCCGATTTCGCTGCATTTCGCCTGCAAATGCAGCGGCGCCGCACTGCAGCAAATCTGTGGCTTCGGCCATGAGCTTCAAAAAGACTCGCGTCGGAGTCTTCGTCCGAAATTGCATTTCCCGTCATTGCGAGGAGGCGGGAACCGCAATCCCGCCACGCACCCACGGCCGACGAATCCAGACTGCTGAATCGAGATGGCCTTCTGGATTGCCTCGTCGGCGCCGTTGCGAGATCGGAGCGTCGCTCCCGCCTCGCAATGACGATGACGGGCAACCGTTGAATTTCGAGAGAGATCCGACGCGCCGTTCACCCCTCGCGGCTTCCCGTGCATGTCCCGGTATGAGAAGATTGCCATCCGTTTGGCTGAGAGGGGCCCTCGATGAGCAGCTATGACGCCGCGCAAGGACCGTGGTCCAAGATCGTGTCGCGCGAGCGGCTGCCACCTGCCGTTGCCGCTCCGCTGCCGCCCGCGAAGGCGTCGTTCACCGGAAAGGGCAAGGAGTTCTTCCGGCTCTGCCTTCGGGCCGGCTTCTTCGCCGTCGTCACGCTCGGCCTCTATCGCTTCTGGTTCCTCACCGATGTCAGGCGCTTCCTGTGGCGGCATAGCCGCGTCGGGGCGGACAGCCTCGAATATCGCGGCACCGGCCGGGAGCTTCTGCTCGGCTTCCTGTTCGCGCTTGCCATTCTCGGGCCGCTCTATCTCGGCTATTTCCTGCTCGGTATCGAGGCCGAGCGCTACCAGGCTCTCGCCTCGACGCCCTTCTTCCTCATATTGATGCTGTTTGGCATCTATGCGTCCTACCGGGCGCGCCGCTACCGGCTGACGCGCACCGTGTTCCGTGGCGCGCGCTTCTGGATGACGGGCTCGGGCTTCAACTATCTCATGCGCTATCTCGCCTGGGCCTGCGTCTCGCTGCTGACGCTCGGCCTTGCCTATCCCTGGATGGCGGCTTCGCTCGAGCGCTACAAGATGCGCAACACCTTCTATGGCGATCTCGGCGGCGGCTTCGAGGGGCGCGGCGGCAGCTTCTTCAAGCGCGGCATCCTGCTCTGGCTCTTCACCATTCCCCCCATGATCGCCATGCTCATCCTTACCGGAGCGCTCATCGAGGACGGGCCTGGCCACGCCCACAGTTCTTCGGATGGGCGACTCGACGCCAAGGCGGCTCTCGGCCTTTCCATGCTCGATTTGCCGATCGTCATGATGCTGCTCGGCGTGATGAAGGGCATCGAATGGCGCTGGTGGGTCGAGGGGCTGCGTTTCGGGCAGGCGCGCGTCACCTCGACGCTCGGCGCCTGGTTCCTGTTCAAGGAATACGCCAAATGCGGGCTCGCCATGATCTTGGCGGTGCTGGCCTGGGCGATCCCGGTCGGCATCGCGGTCGGCGTAGGGCCGTATATCGTCGGGCCGTTGCCGCCGGTGAGTATCGGGGGCCTCGGCTCCTTGCTGCATCTGCCGCCGGTCCTCTACCTCATCGCGGCCTTCGGACTCGCCGCCTATCTCCTTCTCTTTATCCTGATGGGCGCGGTCTATCGGCGCTTCCTCGTCTTCGGCGTCTGGCACAAGGTCGTCGACAGCCTGACGCTGCATGACGGACAGGTCTTCGACAACGTCACCGTGAAGGGAACGCCGTCGGGCGTGGTCGGGGAAGCGCTCGCCGACGCGCTGGACTTCGGCTTCTAGCGCGATGAGCGCGCAGGCGAGCTATTTCGACGGAAAGACCACGCATCGGCATGAGGTACGCTTGAATTTCACACCCTCGTCCCTCGCCCTCGAGGAAGATGGGCGCGAGATCGCACGTTGGTCCTATGCGGATGTCAGGCAAGAGGATGCCGATGACGACGTCATGCGCCTCACCTCGACGACCGCGCCGGAGCTCGCCCGCCTCGATATCGCCGACAAGGCCCTGATCGCCGAGATCGAACGCTGCTGCCCGGCGTTGCTGGCGCGCAACGGCAGCGACCGTCGCCAGAGGCGACACATCGTGCTGTGGGCGATGGCGGCTGCCCTCTCTCTCGTCCTCGTCACCCTCTGGATGATGCCCTATCTGGCCGCCGAGCTCGCGCCGCTCGTGCCGCGTCCGCTCGAGCGGCGCATCGGCGATGCCGTCTACTCGCAGGCGCTCACCCTGTTCGGAGCCAACGGAACCTGCGAAAGCGGTGGCCCGTCAGGTGCTCCGGCGCAGGCCCTCGAGGCGCTCGCCGATAAGCTCAGGAGGGCGAACGGCCTCGACATCGACGGGCTGAAGCTCGTCGTGATCAGGAGCCGGGTGCCGAACGCTTTCGCGCTGCCCGGCGGGCGCATCATCATCCTCGACGGCATCCTGCAGGCGGCCCAATCCTCCGACGAGATAGCCGGCGTCCTCGCCCATGAGATGGGGCATATCGCCCATCATGACGGCATGCGCACCCTGATCGAGAGCGGCGGAATGGGCTTCGTGCTCGGCACGGTGCTGGGGGATTTCGCGGGCGCCACGGCGATCTTCTTTGCCAGCAAGACGTTGGTGCAGGCTTCGTTCTCGCGCGAGGTCGAGGCGGCGGCGGACGCCTACGCCATCGAGACGATGCGCGTGCTTGGACGCTCGCCGGTGGCGCTCGGGACCTTGCTCACCAGGCTTTCGACTTCCACTTCGGGGACTAAGTCTCTGCCGAGCCTGCTCGATTCCCATCCGGCGACCCCCGATCGCCTTGCGGCCATGAAGGCTTCCTCGATCGTCACCACGGGGCCGGAGATCCTCGACGAGGCGCAATTCAAGGCGCTGAAGCGCATCTGCGAGCATTGATTGGGCGCCATTCGTGATGGCCCGCCAAGTATGGCAATGACGGCAAGGCGGGTGCCGGCGCCTTGACCCTCGCAGCAAAGACGCTAGACCCCATTGCCGACGCTGCCGGCTGGGAGGAAGACCACGCATGACACAGCACGCCGCGCCTCCCAAGGGTCTAGGCAAGAGATTGCCCGACGGAGCGCGCTTCCTGAAATCCTGGGTGGCGCGCCCCCTACAGATTGGGGCCGTGCAACCTTCGGGGCGGGCGCTTGCCCGCACCATGGCGAGTTATGTCGATCCCGCCCTCAAGGGGCCGGTCGTCGAGATCGGCCCCGGCACCGGACCCGTGACCGCGGCGCTGCTGCACCGCGGCATCGCCGCGGAGCGCTTGGTGCTCGTCGAGTTCAACCCCGAATTTTGCGGGCTCCTGCGCGAGCGCTTTGCGGGCGTGCGCGTCATCGAAGGCGATGCCTACGCGATCGGCAGGACGCTGGCGCCGCTCGGCCTCGCGCCGGCGACCGCCATCGTCTCGAGCCTGCCCCTCTTGACCCGCCCCCTCGAGCAGCGTCTCGATCTCTTGCGGCAATGCTTTTCGATGCTGCGCCCCGAAGGGCCGTTCATCCAGTTCACCTATGCGACGACGGCGCCCATTCCGGCCAAGGGCGCGGACTATGCGGCGACGCCCTCCCGCCGCATCTGGCTCAACGTGCCGCCAGCCCGCGTCTGGGTCTATCGGCGGCGCCTCCCGTGACCGCGAGCGAGCGCCTCATCATCGCGCTCGACATGGCCTCGGTCGAGGAGGCGCGCCGCCTCGTCGACCGTATCGGCGATGCCGGCGCCTTCTACAAGATCGGCATGGAGCTCGTCTATGCGGGCGGTCTGCCGCTCGTCGGGCTTCTGGCAGGCGAGGGCAAGAAGGTCTTCCTGGACCTCAAGCTTCACGACATACCCCATACGGTCGAGCGGGCGACGGCGCAGATCGCGCGGCTCGGCGCGAGCTTCCTTACCGTCCATGCCTATCCCCAGACCATGAAGGCGGCGGTCGCCGGGGCGGGCGGCTCGGCGCTCGAGCTGCTTGCGGTCACGGTGCTCACCTCGATGAACGACAAGGATCTCGTCGAGGCCGGCTACGGATCGGGTGTCGAGACCACGGTCGTGCATCGGGCGCGCCAGGCCAAGTCGCGCGGGATCCAAGGCCTCATCCTGTCCCCGCAAGAGCTGCGCATGGTGCGCGCCGCGATCGGGCAAAAGATGCTGCTCGTCACCCCCGGCATCAGGCCGCAGGGCTTGGGCGCCGGCGATCAGAAACGCGTCATGACGCCCGCCGAGGCGATCGCGGCCGGCGCCGACCACATCGTCGTCGGCCGGCCGGTGAGCGAAGCCTTCGATCCGAGAGAGGCCGCGATCGCGATCACGGCCGAGATCGAGCGCGACCTTGCGGATCGGGGCGGCAAGGCGCAACTTCATCCCCGAGCATCAGGCTCGCAAGCACCAGCCTCATAGGAACCGGCTCGCGGGCTCGATCGGCTTCGCGCCCGGGCGGCAGGCGAGGCGGATGTTGACACAAAAACGAGGGCACACCATAAGCGGCGGCCCGTTCCCATGCGCCAAGGCCGATCGAGGCCGTTGAGGAGCCGGACGGGGGAATGTCCCGAGTGGCAAAGGGGGCGGACTGTAAATCCGCTGGCTTACGCCTTCGTAGGTTCGAGTCCTACTTCCCCCACCACGCT
>JBIOEK010000355.1:0-4627 GCA_044445925.1 Hyphomicrobiales bacterium | reverse complement strand
TCGTCCTGCCGCGCGGCAATACCTGGACCTGCGAGGCGAGCCACGAATTCTCCAATGTCGACGGCCCGCACAATCTCGAATTCTGGCTCGAGGCGAGGAAGCGGGGCTCTCCCTTGAAGATCTTTCCGCTGCCGGGCTCGGCTGTGCCCCCTACCGCCTATGAATGGGGCGGGGGCTATTTCGGCCATGACGAGCAGCAGCGCTTCCTGGGCGAGAGCCTGATGGTCGCGGGGCTCGACGAGGTCATGGATTGGCCGGCCGTATGGAACCCCGATAACCCCTCCTACAAGCGGCTCTGGGGCATGATCGAGGCGACCTTCGCGGCGCGCGGCGTGGTCGAGGGCCATGGCTCGGGCCTGCGCGATCTTTCCTCCATCAACGCCTTCGCGGCGGCGGGGCTCGCCTCCGATCACGAGGTGCAGACGCCGGAAGAGACCTGGGACAAGCTCATGCGCGGCCTCTTCGTCGAGCTGCGCATCTATGCCATGCCCGAGATCGTCAAGTTCCTGATCGGCAAGGGCCTTCCCGATTGGTCGCAGATCGCCTTCACCACGGATGACCGCTCGGCCTCCCACACGCTCGAGCTCGGCGCCAGCGACCATAATGCGCGCCTTGCGATCGAGAACGGGCTTGCCCCCGAGATCGCCATCCAGTGCTCGACCATCAATCCGGCGCGGCATATGCGGCTCACGCCCTTCGTCGGCTCGCTTTCGCCCGGCCGCTTCGCGGATGTCGTGCTCCTCTCGGATGTGCCAAAGCTCGCCATCGAGAAGGTCTGGGCGGACGGCGCGGAGATCTCGCAGGGCAAGCGCTATACCGGGCCGCTGCCGCGCATCGACTGGCCCGCCTGGGCGACCAATACGATCAATATCCGCCGCAAGGTGAGACCTGAGGACTTCGCGCTGAAGGCCGAGCCCGGCCGCGCCACGATGCAGGCCGCCGTCATCCGCCCCTTCCATTGGCACCCAGATTTCTACACCCTCGAATTGCCGGTGCGCGACGGCGAGGTGCAGCGCGATTCCTCGAGGAACATCACCAAATTCGCCATCGTCGACCGCTTCTCGGGCGAGGCGAGGATCTCCAAGATGTTCTGGCGCGGTTGCGGGCCCGGCACCCCCGAGACGGCGCTTGCCTGCTCGGTGGCCCATGACAAGCACAATGTCTGGAGCGTCGGCTCCTCCGACGCCGCCATGGCGCTCGCGGTCAACACGCTCGTCGACCAGCAGGGCGGCTGGGTCCTGGTGCGCGAGGGCAAGCTCGCCGCCACGGTGCGCTTCGAGATCGGCGGCCTCATGACCTGCCGGCCCGCCGAGGAGCTCGATGCCGAGATGCAGGCACTCTACGCGCAGGCAAAGTCGGTCGACTGGATGTACGAGCCGACCTTCCGGCCGCGCTGGTATCCGGGCTTCCCGGAACGGCTGATGTTCGCGACCCTCACCTGCGCGCCCTGGACCTGGGTGCTGGTGGCGCCCTGCGAGCAGGCGCCCGACGGCTTCGTCAATGTGCAGACTGGTGAGACGCATCCGGTCGTCTGGTGAGCGACATGGGGATTGCTTTATTCCATCGAGTGACGGTGAAATGGCCACAAGCCGCCAACTTCAGGGGACTAGGGGATCATGAACGACCAAGCCGCCACCGCGATCGCCGCGCCGCCCCCTAGCGGTTTCCTCGACAGGACTTTCCGCCTCTCCGAGCGCGCGACCTCGCTGCCCCAGGAGGTGATCGCGGGTGCCACGACCTTCGCCGCCATGGCCTATATCGTCGCCGTCAACCCGGCCATCATGTCCAACGCCGGCATGGACCGCGGCGACCTCGTCATCGCGACGGCGCTCGCTGCCATCTTCGGCTCGGTGATGATGGGGCTCACGGCCAATCTGCCGCTCGCGGTTGCGCCCGCCATGGGCTCGAACGTCATCTTCACCTACGTCATCGTCAAGCAGATGGGCGTGCCCTGGCAGGCCGCGCTCGCCATGGTCGCCTTCACGGGCGTCGTCTTCCTCGTCCTGTCGCTCTCGAAGCTGCGCGAGAAGGTGGCGAAGGATGTTCCCGAAGCGCTGAAGATTGGCATCCAGGCGGCGGTCGGCACGCTGATCGTCTTCATCGGGCTGCGCGGCGCGGGCTTCATCGTCGCCAATCCATCGACCTATATCGCCATGGGGTCGCTCAAGAACCCGCCAATGCTGCTCACCATGCTGGGCATCCTGCTCACCCCGATCCTCGTGGTGCGCAAGGTGCCGGGCGCGCTGATCATCGCCATCGCGGTCATCACCCTCATCGGCTTCTTCGTGCCGGCGGGCGCAGGCAAGATGGTGACGGCCGTTCCCTCGGCCTGGATGGCCTGGCCGAAATGGCCGGCGAGCACCGCCTTCGCGCTCGACTTCGGCTGGCTGTTGAGCTTCGAGCACTTTGCGCTGGCGCTGCCGCTGCTGTTCTATTTCGTCTGCGCCGAGTTCTTCTCGACGCTCGGCACCCTGATCGGGGTCACGGGCGCGGCCAATCTGCGCCGGCCCGACGGCTCGATCCCGAACGCCACGGCGGCCTTTGCGACCGACGCCACCTCGAGCATCGTCGGCCCCATGCTCGGCACCTCGGTGGTCACCGCCTATATCGAATCGATCACCGGCGTGCAGGCGGGCGGGCGCACCGGCCTCACCTCGCTCACGGTCGCCGGGTTCTTCGTGCTGGCGCTGTTCTTCTGGCCGATCTTCGTCATCGTGCCGCCCCAGGCGACGGCGCCGGCGCTGGTCCTCGTCGGCGTGCTCATGATGCAGGGGCTTGCCCGCATCGACCTCACCGATCTTTCGAACGCCGTCCCCATCGTCCTGACCCTGCTGGTCACGGTGCTCACCAACAATCTCATCAACGGCATGGCGCTCGGCACGCTGAGCCTGATCCTGATCTGGCTCGCCACCGGACGGGCGAAGGAAATCTCGGGCGTCGTCTGGGGCCTCGGCGTGGTGTTCCTGGCGTTCTTTTACGTGACCACGATGCTGATGTAGGGCGCCGGCGCCTCCCCCCTTGCGAGTCAGGGCTCCCTCAGATCTTTGCGAGCGGCGGCGAACGAAGGACCAACGGTCACGCGCTACCTTCTCCCGCCCTCGGCGGGAGAAGGTGGAAGGTGTTGGCGCCTCGCATCACCGCCTTGAAATCAGCGCGAGGCCCAACCCACGATGGGAGAGGGGCAAAGTGTCAGGTGCCAAAATCTGAGGGCACGCCGAGTGTCGCTAGCGGACATCGCGACCGTACCGCGCTATGTGCGTCGCCATGTCCGATGCACCCGTCCCCTACCGCCCCTCGACCGCCCATGCCGATCTCGGCTGCGGCTTCTACGATCCGGTCGAGCCGGCCGAGTTCCCGATGCGCAAGCTTCGCTATCGCGATGAACGCTGGGCCGCGCGGATCGGCCTTGCCGGTCTTGACGAGACGGGCTTCGAAAAGCATTTCGCCCGCTTCGAGCCGCTGCCCGACAACCATCCCCGCCCGCTCGCCTTGCGCTATCATGGCCATCAGTTCCAGCACTACAACCACGAGATCGGCGACGGGCGCGGCTTCCTCTTCGCCCAGGCCCATGACCGGCAAGGCCGCCTCCTCGATCTTGCCACGAAGGGCTCCGGCCGCACGCCCTGGTCGCGCAGCGGCGACGGGCGGCTGACGCTCAAGGGCGGCATCCGCGAGGTGCTGGCGACGCGCATGCTCGAGGCGCTCGGCGTCTATACCTCGAAGAGCCTTGCGCTCTACGAAACGGGCGAAGCGCTGATGCGCGGCGACGAGCCTTCGCCGACGCGCTCATCCGTGCTCACCCGCCTCGGACATTCCCATATCCGCATCGGCAGCTTCCAGCGCTTCGCTGCCTTCGGCGACGCGCTGCGCATCGAGCGGCTCTTGGCGCATGGCGTGCGCCATTATCTGCCGCAATCAGCGCGCCCGGCCACCGGCGCGCAGGCAGCCGCCTTCCTGGGCGAGGTCTGCCGGAATGTGGCGCGGCTTTGCGCCCAATGGATGATCGCCGGCTTCGTGCACGGCGTTCTCAACACCGACAATATCGTGATCACGGGCGAGAGCTTCGATTACGGCCCTTACCGGTTCCTGCCGAATTACGATCCGGGCTTCACGGCCGCCTATTTCGACGAGACGGGGCTCTATGCCTATGGCCGCCAGCCCCAAGCCGTTCAGTGGAATCTCTATCGGCTGGCCGAATGCTTGAGCCTCGTCGCCGAGGTCGAGCCTTTGAAGGAGGCGGTTTCGCGCTTCGAGGGGGCCTTCGCCGAAAGCCTCGGCGCCAGCGCCGTATGGCGGCTCGGCCTGAGGCCGGGTTCGCCGGCGCAAGATCGCGGGCTCGCCGACAGGCTGTTCTCCTTCCTGAAGGCCGCGAGCCCGCCTTTCGAGCAGGTCATGTTCGATTGGCGCGGGGGAATTTCGCGCCGGGCGAAGGCGCTCGCGGGGCCGGCCGCCGCTTGCTATCGGGGCGAAGCCTTCGAGAGCTTCGCCCGGGCGCTCGACGAATATGAGGCCACGCCTTCGACCGCGGCGGCCGAGGCCTATTTCGGGGCCGACCGGCCGGCGACCCTCCTTTACGACGATATCGAGGCGCTCTGGGCCCCGATCGCCGCGAACGACGACTGGAGCC
>JBIOEK010000354.1:0-4634 GCA_044445925.1 Hyphomicrobiales bacterium | reverse complement strand
TGGTTCGGCTATGACGAGCCGAACTACACCTACACGGCGAATGGCAGGAAGCTGCTTTGCGAGCTCGCCGCGCTCAGCCCGGCGCCGGTGCGCGTGCGCGCCCATAATCTGTTGACGAGCGGCGACGGCACGCCGGCCCTGAAATGGGGCTCGACCAATGCCTATACGGAAGATGCATGCGGCAACCCGGTCTATGACTGGACCATCATGGACAAGATATTCGATGCCTATGTCGAGGCGGGCAACACTCCCTTCATCCAGGTGGGCTTCACGCCAAGAGCGCTCTCGGACAGCCAGGGACCTTACCAGCACGGCTTCTCGCCGGCCGACCAGACCTCCATCATCACAACTGGCTGGGCTCATCCCCCGAACGACCTCAGGAAATGGAGCGGCCTCATCGCCGCCTGGGCCGGACATCTCGCCGACCGCTACGGGCATAAGAGGGTGGAGACTTGGCCGTGGGAGCTGTGGAACGAGCCCGACGGCCATTACTGGACCGGGACGATCCCTGAATTCTGCGCGCTCTACGACGTGACCGTGGCGGCGATCAAGGGCGTCCTGCCGCAGGCGCGGGTCGGCGGGCCGCATACTTGCGGCCCCTTCGCGCGCGAGACGGCTGCAACCTTCCTGCGAGAGTTCCTCAAGCATTGTGTTTTGGGGAGGAACGCAGTGACGGGCGAGACCGGCAGCCCGCTCGACTTCGTCGCCTTCCACGCCAAGGGCGCTCCCCTGGTCCATGAGGGCCATGTGCGCATGGGCATCTCGACCCATCTGCGCCACATCGCGGCGAATCTCGCCATCATGAAGGAGTTTCCGGAGCTCCATGGTCTGCCCGCCATTCTCGGCGAATCGGATCCCGAGGGCTGCGCCGCTTGCTCGGCCCGCTACACGCCCCGCAATGGCTACCGCAACGGGCCGCTCTATGGCGCCTATGTGATCGAGTCGATCATCCGCACCTACGAATTGTCGCGCCGCTATGGCATCGAGATCGAAGGGGCGGTCACCTGGGCGTTCCTGTTCGAGGACCAGCCTTATTTCGATGGCTTCAGGGACCTCGCGACCAACGGCATCGACAAGGCCGTGCTCAATGCCTTCCGCATGCTCGGCATGCTGGGGGGACAATGGGTCGAGGCGAAGAGCAGCCAGGCGCGGCCTCTCGACGAGGTGATGGAGCATGGCGTGCGCAAGGCGCCCGACGTGAACGCGGTGGCGACGCGCGACGAGCGAGGCCTCAGCATCCTCGTCTGGCACTATCACGATGACGACGAGGCGGGCGAAGGCGCCGACATCGCCCTTTCGATCGAGGGCTGGCCCCGCGCCATCGCGTCGCTGCGCCATTATCGGATGGACGCCGATCACTCCAACGCTTTCGCCGTGTGGAAGGGGATGGGCTCGCCCGCCGTCGTCGAGGGCGAGGATTATCGCCGTCTCGAAGCTTCGGGGAAGCTCGCGCAACTGCACCCTGCGCGACCTGTCGAGATCCAGGAAGGCGCCATCCGGCTTCAGTTCGCCCTGCCGCGCCAAGGTGTTTCCCTCATCAGGCTCGAATAGCATGAGATCGGGCGGAGCTTGACGGGCGCTCGGGCGGCTCGAGCGGCCAAACGGCCATTCCGATCGAGGCCACGGACAGCGAGAGGAACGATGTCGACTTTGCGTAGCACCCCGACCCGCCACGGGCCGGTCGCTCAAACCTTCCATTGGCTGACGGTCGCGCTCGTGCTTGCCGCATATATTCTGAGCGAGGGCGGTCCCGAAACGCGCGTCTACTCGCCCGCCGGGGAGGGGGCTCGCAGGATTCACGAGACCTTGGGGATGGTCGTGTTCGGGGTGGTATTGCTGCGCCTGCTCTGGAGGGTGGTCGACGCGCCGCCCTCATTGCCTAGCGGACCCGCCTGGATGATAGGGTCCGCGCGGCTCGTTCAATTCCTCCTCTACGCGCTGCTCTTGGCGATCCCGGTCACCGCCATCTTGGGAACCTGGTACGAGGGCCATCCGCTCACGCTCTTGGGCCTCGACCTCGCTCCCGGGGTCGGCGTGGCGCATGACTTTGGGCAACTCGCCATCAAGGTCCATACGACGCTCGGCAACGTCATCCTCTGGGTAGCCGGTCTGCATGCGGCCGCAGCGCTCGTGCACCACTTCTACCTCCGCGACGCGGTGCTGAGATCCATGCTGCCTGGCCATGCCGACCGCGCCCCAAGCTGACGGCATGCGCCGAGGCACCATTGCGGATTCCAGAGCGCCTTCGCTCGTGATCCGCAAGCATCTTCGCCGAGGTTGCGGCATCCGATGGGCAACAGGTGTGTTGCGCTCGAGCCGGCACCCCCGCGGCAAGTCGTCCGGTCGAGCCCGCCTCAGGCGTTCCAGCCGGCGACCTTGCCGACCATCGTCCAGACGAGAGCGTCGAGATCGCCATTGATGTCGCCATTGGTGGCGCGCGTATTCGCCAGCGCAGCCCAGCAGAAGCCGCTATGCGTTCGCACCATGATCGTCGAGGAGCCGGGCAAGGAGCCGTTATGCCACCAGTTATTCGCCTTGTTGATCTCCCAGCCCCTGGCGTAACCGGGGTGGAAGGCAGGGGCGGTGGTCATCATGCGGATCATGTCGGGCTTGAGCAGGCTCGGCGTCGAGTTGAAGCCGTCCACATGGGTCGCGAAGGCGACGAGATCCGCAGGGCGCGCAATCCAGCCACCATGCGAATCCATGCGCGCGACGTTCATGTCATAGGGGTTCTCGCCGCCCTGTCCGAAATAGCGGACCTCGAGAGGCTTCTTGTCGGCGAGCTTGTTGCCGGCGATCTCCATGTCGGTCACGCCGCAGCGGCGCAGAACCGCTTCGCGCACGAACTCGGCATAGGGGCGCCGGCCGATCTTCTCGATGACGCGGCCGAGAACGCAATAGCCGAAATTCGAGTAGGCATAGGCCTTGCCCGGAGGGTTCACGAGCGGATGGGTGCGGATGGTCCAGGCGATCAGCGCGGCATGATCGAGCTCCGGGCGCTGGAACATCGGGTCGTTCCCGTCATTCGTCCAGCCGCCGCATGTATGGGTGATGAGATGCTCGATGGTGATGTCGGCGACCTGCGGCTCGTAGGGCGGCGCCCCGTAATCGGTCCCGAGCACGCCGCCCGGACCGAAGACCTTGTCCTCGAAGCGCAAGAGCCCTTGCTGGACGAGGAGGCAGATGGCGACGGAGGTGATCGGCTTCGTCACGCTCGCGATGCGGAATCGGTGCGCCGGCAGCAACCTCTCCTGCACCTCGCGATCGGCGAAGCCGAAGGATTCGTCGTAGACGAGGCCCCCTTGCCTGGCGATCGCGACGCCGAGGCCGGGCACGTCGTATTTCTGCATGAAGGCACGGGCGGCCGCGGCCATCGCGGCCCGCTCGGCGGGCGTCCCCTCCGGTGCCGTCTCGGCACGCGCATGCATGCCGAAAAGCAGCGAAGAGAGCGGCCAAGAGAGCGGCCAAGAGAGCGGCGAAGCCAAGGCTCCCGCCGCCATGCGGCGGGTGAGGCCCTCGGCGCGCGCGTGCGTCACCTGCTCAAGCCCAGGAGGATCCCAGGAGGATCGCGCCCGTCACTTCGTTGCGAAATGCAGCAAGGTCACGCCGCCCGTGGCGTAATTCGGCACATCCCCGGCAACCGCCTGGCCCTCCTTCGACTTGAGCGCGTCCATCAGCGCCGCCTCGCTCGCGAATTCAGCCTCGAAGATGCAGAAATATGGTGATTTGCCGGGTCCTAAGGGCTTCACATCGAAGGTATAATGGCTGGCCTTGAGGCCGGGCAGCTTGTTGGCGAGCGGCACATGCGTCTCGACATAGTATTTGCGGAAATGAGCAGGGTCCTTGGGCTCATTGTAGAGAACGAGCAGCTTATGCATTCTTTCCTCCCGTTTGGGGCCTGTCTCCGGATCGGTCCCGGCATGCCCATTTGAGCCGATCTCGAGAGATTAGGCCACAATCTCACGCGAATTTGTTACGCCCCTTGCGCTCGGCGCTTCTCGAGGAAGATCGGCGCGAAGCGCGCGAACCAATCGAGGCTCGCGGGATTGGCCATCGAGCCCGGATTGGCGACCTTGTCCAGGGGGTGGCCGAGCAGCAGCTTCTTGATCGGCACTTCCATCTTCTTTCCCGACAGGGTGCGCGGCACCTCGGGAATGCTCAGGATGGCATTCGGCACATGCCGCGCCGAGAGGCCGGTGCGGATGCGCGTCTCGAGCGCCGAGCGCAAGGTGTCGTCGAGCTCGCATCCCGGACGCAGCACGACGAACAGCGCCATATGCGGCTCCTGTCCCAGATATTCGAGGTCGACCACGAGGCTGTCGAGCACCGAGGGCTCGCTCTCCACGATCGAGTAGATCTCGCTCGATCCCATGCGGATGCCGTGGCGGTTGATGGTGGCGTCGGAGCGTCCATAGATGATGGCGCCGCCGCGCTTGGTGATCTTGATCCAGTCGCCATGGCGCCAGACGCCCGGAAACAGGTCGAAATAGCTTTCGCGCAGCCGCCGCCCGTCGGGATCGTTGAGAAACCTCAGCGGCATCGAGGGCATGGGCGCCGTGCAGACCAGCTCGCCCACTTCCTCGATCACCGGCCGCCCGGCATCGTCATAGGCCTCGACCTTGGCGCCGAGGCAG
>JBIOEK010000353.1:0-4644 GCA_044445925.1 Hyphomicrobiales bacterium | reverse complement strand
CCCCCCCCCCCCGCCTTGCCGTTGAACACGAGATGACAACGCCCAGCCATCAACAAGCCTCACCCGCTCTTTCGCTCCGATCCATGATCTCGTCGAAAGATCATTCTTGGACCACGAGGCGCACGGGTCGCGTGTGCCGGGAATGGCGAGTCTGGGTGTGATCGTAGACCGCAACCCACATATATATCTCACGGCCCGGCGCGAATTCCTGATCCTTCGTATCGGATGCCTTCAAGTCGCGGCTGGCGATGAGCGTCCAATGCCCATCCGCCCATTTCGCCTTGGCGTGGATGGCGCCGCGCGCGCCGGTATATTCGCCGCGTCCATGCAGCATGACCCCCGGGATGATGGTGCCCACGGGGATCTTGTCGTCCGCCTCCTTGGAATAGGGGACCGTCTCGTCCTCGTACATCCAGTAACGCTGATCCTCATCCATGCCGGCATTGGGGTCGTGCACGGGCTTGCCCATGGCTTTCAAGGTCGCCTCTAGATCCTTGGGCAAATATTTGACGCCGATCGTGCCGCGATAGCCGCCGGGGGGCTCCGATACGTAGTTGTAGACATACGGTGCCGCCCCATCATAATTCCAATAGCCTGCCTGATAACGGGCGATCCCCTTGGCTTCGTCCGGCGTCGGCTCGCGGGGCGGACCCATATATTGGTGGTCCATGCCGCCGACGAGCCCGCCGCGCGTGGATTTCCACTGCCACATTTCCACATAGCTGCCGTCGGTCGTGTAGTGGAGCCCGCGGCCGTTCATGGGCACCGGCTTGTCGGCCAAGGGCGCGGGGCCCAAATGCGCGACGCCGCCGTCGCCGAAAGAAGACGAAGGGTTGAAGATGACCGAGAACTTGTCCTCGTAGAAATCGACGACATCCATCGTGTCGGCCTTGCCGCCGAGCATGTGCCAGCCGTCCTCCTTCTTGATGAGCGGCAGGCGGGCGATCGAGCGTGTCGGGTCTTCCCAGCGAAAGGCGAAATAGATCTTCTTGTCGTCATGGACGGCACGGATCTCGACGAGAGACTCGCCCGTGCCGCCGAGATTTTCTCCCTGGCTCGTATGCACATAGACGGGCCTCGCCGAGGTCCAGACGGGATCCTCGAGGAATTTGTCGAAGGCCGGCGCCTGAGCGACGGGACCGGCCACCAGCGTGTCGCGGGTTCCGACATCGACCGCGGCGATCGCTGCCGTCACCGGAATGGCGACGGCCAGCGACACCCAGGCCGGCTTCGATGTCGAGCGGCCCTTCATCATCAGCGAAGCGGGTATGAAGATGCGCAGCAGCTGCCGCCAGCCGCCATAGAGGAAATGCACGATGACATGGGCGAGTATGTAGCCGATGAGCGCGATGGCGACGGCCCGGTGTATCTGGATGATGGAGCCGCCATAGCCGAGATACATGGTGACGCCGGTGATCATCATGACCGAGAGGAGAATGTACAACAGCCAGTGCAGCGCGGTGTTGAGCGCGCCCCATTTCATCTTCATCGGGGCCGGCATCAGCATGACGCGCAGCTTCGCGAGCGAATTGCGGCTGAAGAGCTGGCCGAGGCGCAGGTAGATGATGTAGGCCGTGGCCGTCAGGAAGAAGCTTAGCCCGGCGTAGAAATGCACCGTCCAGACCTCGCCTTGCGGCAGGATCGGCGCGAGCATCTTGGGAATGACGGCGTTGAGCGAATCGGCCGCGATCCGCATGCCGGTGAACAGGCTCAAGAACATCGCGATGGCGCTGAGCCAGTGAAGAACGACCGTGAACCAGTCGCTACGCAGCAGCTCCGCCACGGCTCTTTGCGGGGCGGCGGCTTGCGGGCGGGCGGGCCCGGCGCGGCGCATCGGCCGCGCAGGCGTCGAAACTTCCCCCATGATACCCTCGTCCTGACTGTACGTCCCCGAGTCCGCCGGAGCGCATTATAGCGAATTGCGCCTCGGATGCACGCGGCTCGATCAGTGCCGCTGATTCATGGATCGCGGCCTTGAGGACATCGTCCACGTAAGCCCAAAGCCGACATCGCCTCCATTCAATTGACGGCATCCCGTTAATATTTGCTTTACCGCGTCTTGATCGTGGCGGGCACACGCCCTTGCGCCTATGCGGGCGAGGGGCTCCTTGCGAAGCGGGCGGCGATCAGGTGTCCTTCGGGCGATCCGCGGCGGGAATGATCGAAGCCGGAATGAACCCGCGCCAATGATCGCCGCGAAGCGGCATGTCGAGGAAGCTCTTGCGGCGATCCGCGGCGTGCCCGACGAGGTCGAGTGCCGTGAGCGATTTCGAGGCGAGGAACGCGTCGAGCTCGCCGAGGCCGCGCGAGATCACCTCGAAGCCGCGCAGCATGACGGCAGAGGCCATGCCGACCGCGCTTGCGCCTGCGAGCATCATCCTGGCGATGTCGAAGCCGTCCTTGGCGCCGTTGATGCCGATCAGCGGCCGATCCTTGCCGAGCTTGGCGCGCGTGAGAGCAAGCCAATGGCAGGTCAAGGGAAGGTTCCAGAAGCCGCCTATGCCCAGGCTCGTGCCGAGCATCGGCTCGAGCGTCTCGAGGCTCGGAACCAGCCCCAGCAACCGCCCCGCCATGACGACGCTGTCGGCGCCCGCGGCGAAAGCCGCTTCGGCAAGCTCGGGAACACGCTCGCTTTGCCCCGTGACCTTGATCCAGAGCGGCAGGGACACGGCGGCCCGCACGGCGGAGACGATCGCGCCCACCCGCTCCGGCGACAGCTCGGTCGACACGGCGCCTTTCGCCGCCTCCTTCGCATAGGGCGTGCCGATATTGAATTCGAGCACGCGCAGGCCCGCCTGCTCGACCTTCCGGGCGAGCTCGACGGCCTTGTCGAGGTCGGCAAGGATGAGGCTCGCGACCAGCAGGCAATCGCGGTCGCGCGCCAGAAGGTCGAGCCTGCGGCTCTGCTCGAGCCAGGCGTCGAAGGGCTGCGGCGCGAGGCCCGAACGGGTCGCGAGCGTCGCATGCGCCGGCGTCTCCGGCCCCCAGGGCATGATTTCCCAATCCGCACCGAGAGCCACATATTCGGCGCGCTGAAGCTGGTCCTTGGCAGCCTGCGATTCATTCGTGGACTTGACCACGACCGCACCGGCGCCTGCCATGATGGCGCAGCGCACGCCATCCTCGTCGATCATGTGCTCGGCCGCGGCCGCGATCAGCGGGTTCTTGAGGGCTGTCCGCCCGAGCCGGGTTTGCAGGCGCAGGGTCATGAGATCATGGTGTCCCTACCGGGCCGGCTCTCCGCAGGAGCGGGGAGATGATATGATCGGCGGCGCTGGCAGCGTTCTCAAGCCGGTCGACTCCACGCCGCCTGCGGAGCGGAAGGCATAGGCCTAGCGCCCTCGCGCGCCGCGACAGGCTTCGCCAAGAGGGCGCGCAGGCGTTCGGCCCAAGCCTCGAGATGGGCTTTGCGCGCGGCCGCATCGACGCGCGGGGCGCCATAGCAGACGAACGGCTCCTCGACCGTAAGGCCCAGATATTGCAGCGTCAGCCTCTGCATGGACCACAACACCTTCTCGATTTCGCCGTAAGCGCCTTGGGGCGAGAAGCGCTCCGCCGTTCCTCCCGTGGTGACGCTCATGATGGCGCGACGCCCCTTGAACAAGCCGGTGTCGAAGCGTCGCCCGTCCACATAGGCAAATCCATAAGCGAGCACGCGCTCGATCCAGCCTTTGAGAATTGCGGGCGGGCCGCCCCACCACAGCGGAAACTGGAAGATGAACAGGTCCGCCGCCTCGACACGCGCCTGCTCGCGGGTGATCTCCTCGTTGAAGGAGCGTGTTTGCGCCGCAAATTGTTGCTCGGCCTGGTAGTGAAAGCGCGACTCGTCGGCCACGAAACGGAAATCATGGCGTCCGGCGACCGGATCGAAGCCTTCGGCGAAAAGATCGGATACGTCTGCGCTGTGGCCCGCCGCCCGGATCGTCGCGACGGCCTCGTCCTTCAACGCCGCGTTGAACGAGGTGGGCTCGGGATGGGCGTAGACCAGGAGTACATGCATGAGGATTTCGCGGGCCTTTGGATCGCAGCGAGCCTGATCGGACCTCGTCAGAATTCGACGCGGTCGCCGCCCTTGAGCGCCAGCGTCTCGCGCGCCTCCTCGGGCGAAGCGACGGCGAGGCCGAGCCCCTCGATGATCTGGCGCACATGGCGCACCTGGGCGGCGTTCGATTCGGCGAGCTTGCCGGGCCCGAGCCAAAGCGAATCCTCGAGCCCCACGCGCACATTGCCGCCCATGGCGACCGACATCGCCGCAATCGGCATCTGGTTGCGCCCGGCGCCCAGCACCGACCAGCGGTAATCGGTGCCGAACAACCGGTCGGCGGTGCGCTTCATATGCATCACGTCCTCGGGATGGGGGCCGATGCCGCCGAGGATGCCGAACACGCTCTGCACGAAGAAGGGCGGCTTGATGAGGCCTCGTTCAGCGAAATGGGCGAGCGTATAGAGATGGCCGATATCGTAGCATTCGCATTCGAAACGGGTATTGTTGTCGGCGCAGGTCGTGAGGATCTTCTCGATATCGGCAAAAGTGTTCTGGGCGATGCGCTCCCTCGATCCCTCGATATAGGGGCGCTCCCAGTCGTGCTTGAAGCTCTTGAAGCGCGCCAGCATCGGGAACAGCCCGAAATTCATCGTCCCCAT
>JBIOEK010000352.1:0-4647 GCA_044445925.1 Hyphomicrobiales bacterium | reverse complement strand
TTAAGCTGTCGCATCGCGATACTGGCCTTGACCGGTCGAGAAGCGCAAAACATGGGTGATGGCGATCGTTTGAACCAGGACCGCGTGCGCGGCTAGCCAGGAGAAAGCAAGATGGAGACGCCGGTTGATTGGAATGTGAGCGTCGTCGGGTCGCGCTGGTCGGCGATCCTGGCCATGGCCTTGGCCTGTTGCCTCGCGCCACGGGGTGCCCATGCGCAAGGCGCGATCGGCACGGCAGTCGTGGTCCAAGGGCAGGTATCGGGCTCGTTCGGCGGCCGGACCTCGTCGCTTGCCAGGGGCGATGGTGTCGTCTCGAACGAGGTCGTGCGTACTCAGGTCGAGAGCAGCGGCGAGATCAGCTTCATCGATCAGACGAAGCTCTTCGTCGGACCGGTATCGACGGTGACGCTCGATAAATTCGCTTTCGACCAGAGTGGGGCGGCAAGCCGCCTCACGGTCGATGTATCCAGGGGTGCGCTGCGCTTCATCTCGGGCCGTTCCGGCCATGGGGCCTATGGGGTCAAGACGCCGTTCGGCTCGCTCGGCCTGCGGGGAACTATCGTGGACGTCGTGGTGCAACGGGGGCGGGTCATCGTCACCGACCAGATGGGAGTCAATCAGGGGCCCGTCGTCGTGACCGCGAGAAACGGCAAGTCGGTGACCCTGGCTCCCGGCCAGTCGGCGATCCTGACGAGCTCCGGCGTGAGCGGTCCGGTAGGACAGCAAGGCCTGCCGAACTTCGCCACCGCCTGCGGCGGCTGCACGTCGCTGTTCGGATTTGGCAACCCGCTCGGGGTTCAGCCCCACGATCCCGCCGGCACAGGCGGCGCAAGTGGCGGCAAGGGCGATAGCGGCAGCGGAGGCCAGCAAGGCGGCTCGTCCTCCGGCGGTTCCAGCTCCTCCGACATTCGCTTGAAGCGCGACATCATCGAGGTCGCGCGCCTCGATAACGGCATCGGCCTTTACCGCTTCCGCTACAATTGGAGCGACCAGGTCTATGTCGGGGTCATGGCGCAAGAGGTCGCGAAGGTCGAGCCCGATGCGGTGGAGCGCGGAGCGGACGGCTATCTGAAGGTGTTCTACGGAAAGCTCGGCTTACGGCTCGAGACCTGGGACGAGTGGGTGCAGGAGCATCCAAAGGCCGAGCATTCGTCGAACTGACGCCTCTTGGGTAACTCCCAAACGAGGCCGCCCCCCGGGCGGCCTCGCGCGAATCCGGCGATCGTGATGGCCCTCGCTCAACCTGCTTTCATGGGCTCGGCAAAGGCGCTGAATTCGATGGCGACCCGCTCATAGATGGCGCGCTTGAAAGGCACGACGAGCGACGCCACCTCCCCGAGCCGCTCCCAGCGCCAGACCGAGAATTCGGGATCCGCGCCGCCTTCGCCCCGGCTTACGTCGATTTCATCATCGTCGCCCGTGAAGCGGAAGGCGTACCAGCGCTGGCGCTGGCCGCGAAAGGCGCAGAGCCTGTGCCATGGCCCGTCATAGGGAGGAAAGTCGTAGCTCATCCAGCCTTTCGTCTTGCCGAGATATTCGGCCTTCGCGACCGCCGTCTCCTCCCATAATTCGCGCCGCGCCGCCGCGTATGCATCCTCGTCCTGATCGATGCCGCCTTGCGGCATCTGCCATTCGCAAGGAGGCAGGACGATTTCCGGTCCGTCATCGCGCAGGCGGCGCGCGATCAGCACGCGCCCCTCGCGGCTGAAGAGCGCGATTCCGACATTTGGCCGATAGGGCCGGTCGTCTCGTGTCATTTGCGTCAATGTCGCGCTCTGAGCTGCCTGGTTTGGGGCCGCGACGGCCTCAAGAATGCCGTCCCGGCTCGATCAGCCCACCGATGACCGCGCCGAGCGCCCGCGCCACGACCTCCTCGTCGCCCGGCTGCAATCCGGCCGATTCGACGACGAGGATGCCTCGCGAGGCAAGGCGCTCGCTCAGATGCACCGGCGGATCGTGGCGCTGCAGGGCGAGGCTCAACCCATAGATGTCGGTTCCGAGCGCCGCGGCGTCGATCTCGATCTCGAGCGAAGGGAATTTACTGCCGAGGCCTTTGCCGACGAAGCTCTTCCCGGCCGCACCTTTCGCAGGGCACGCGGCGCAATGGCGCAGCTCCGCGATCGAGCGCGAGATGTGCTCCAGCATGAGGCGTCGCGCTTCGATATCGGCTTCGAGGTCGAAGGTTGCGAAGCGTTCGAGCGCCACGATGAGCCCGACGATCGATTCCTTGTCGACCTTGAAGCCGCGCCCCAGACCGTGATGCGGGAAACGCTCCGGGAAATGCCTCGCCAACAAACCCTCAGGAGGCCTCCAGGTCTCGGGGAGGGCGTCCATGTCGAGCATTTGGATCAAGGCCGCCGCTACCGGTTTTTCATTCCCGCATAGGATGCCGGTTCCTTGCGGCCCCCTGATCGCCTTGCCGCCGCTGAAGGCGACAAGCGCCGCGCCTTCGCCGATGAAGCGCTTGAGATTGTCGCGCGGCGGCAATTGCGCCGCGGCATCGACGATGACCTTGAGCTTGAATCGTTCCGCCACCGCGACGACGCGCGCCAGCGGAGGTTCGAGTTCGGGCGTTGCCGTATAGGCGATCGCCGCCGTCTTCGGCCCGATCACGGCCTCGATCTCCCAGGCTTCGAGACCGCGCACGCCCGCGCCCGCGCCGCGGTCGTTGAAGCCGATTTCCACGAGCCGGGCGCCGGCCGCCCTGAGGGCATGGTCGTAGCCGGTGCGATGGGCGCGGTGGATGACGATCTCGTTCGCCATGCCCTCCGTGTCGGGCAGGCGCTCCATGCGCGCGACGTCGGTGCCGGTGAGGCAGGCGGCGGCAGCGAGGGTGAGCGCTGCCGCCGCGCCTCCGGTGACAATGCCGGCCTCGGCTCCAGTGTGGCTGGCGATGACGAGGCCGGCTTTCGTCTGCAGTTCCGCCATGTCAACATAGGCGCCGGCCGCCTCGCGCATGGCGTCGAGCACCTCCTCGGCCATCAGGCTGCCGCCGAGCCGCGTCAGGAGGCCCGCGCCATTGACCCTTCTCGTCACTCCCAAGCGCTCATAGACCTGCATATCGGTCGCGTTCCCTGTCCATCGGCGTGCGTATCTAGACCATGTTCGATGACTATGAGGAGGCCTTCGCAAATTTTGTCGAACACATTGTCATCAGGGGAGATGAGCGCGGATGACTCACGGCGGCAATGTGCCGAGGACAGAAGCGGCGCCGACCACGAGCGTCAGGAGGACCTGTTCGATCACGATGTTTCGGCGAAGCGCATCGACCGCTCCCGTCGAGCCGCGTTCAATCCGTGGCATCAGCCACCAGCGATTGAAGCTCGCTGCGGCCAACGCACACGCAAGCAGCAGCGCCTTGCCGAGAATAGTGATGCCATAAGCGGTGGCGACGAGGTCGTTGGCCGATTGCAATCGAAAGACGCTGTTGGCAATGCCGCTTGCTATGACGAGCGCAACCGCGATCATCGCAATCCCGGAGTAGCGCACGAGGATCGCGTGACACGCTCTCGCGCAATCGTCGCCGGGAAGTCGCCGCGCATGGGCCAGCACGTAGCCCAATGGCAGGAGGCCGCCGATCCAGGCGCTGGCCGCAACGACATGCGTCACATAGGCGACAAGCTCCGACCCGAGTTTGGCGCCCGTCGCCATGGCCGCGTGACCGAGCCAGGCTTGGCTCGCGAGGCTCGCACCCGCAAGGCAGGCTTGAGCTAGCCTGCGCCCCGTCGGGTTGTGCTTTGACCAAGCGACGACGACGACCGCAAGGACAATTAGCAGGGCGAGGCGCAGCAGCCATACCGGGCCGAAGCTGGTTTGCGTGAAGAAAGCCACAAGCGTGTCGCGATCCGCGAGGCTCGCCGGATCGCCCGTCATCGTCGTGAGCGAGAGGGCGACCCAAGCGATAGCGGAGGCAAGCGCCAGATAGCTCGCCGGCCTGACATAGCGGTCAGCCTTTGCGAGGGCCGGCGTTGCCTCGCCGCCAAGGGATGGTGGCAAGGCGTAGAGCGGAAAAAGCGATGCCCCGAAGACGATCATCAGGCTGGCGAAATGCAGCCACCGCGCCAGCACGAGCGGAACATCGATTTCCATGGGTCAAGGCTTCACTTCGAAGGAGAAGCTGCCTTGGGTCTTGTGCGTATCGACCGAGACCACATGCCAGCTCACCTTGTAGCTGCCGGGCGGCAGCGTCGACTTGATCGCAACGATCAGCGTCGCCTTGTCGGCGGGATCGACGCTCGCGGCTCCCGTGCCGATGGCGTGGCCGTCGGCGGCCTGTAGCGCCACCCCCGAGAAGCGAGGCTCCACGCCCTCCGAGAAGCTGAGCTTGAGCTCCGTCGGCGAAGCAGAGACGGTTCCCCCGACCGCGGGAACCGCCTTGACCAGAAGTGCATGGGCCAAGGCGCCGGAAGGCGATGCAAGCGCGAGCGCCGCGAGCGCCATAAAGCCGATTGTCCTGTTCATGCCAGTGCTCCTTAAAAGATCGGCTTGCCGATCGAGTTGGGAAAGATATCGTCGAGGAAGAAATGCAATTGGGCGATCACCCCGACATGCTTGCCGCTCGCCTTGTTGATCGGGATCATCGCCTCGACGGCGATCTGGTAGGTGTCAGCTGAGTAGATGATGCCGGGATTGACCGTGCCGGTGGTC
>JBIOEK010000351.1:0-4651 GCA_044445925.1 Hyphomicrobiales bacterium | reverse complement strand
CTCTCGACCTTGCCCTCCGCAGGCGTCGGCGCCTTGGCGATGTTGATGCTGTTTCATTTCGATTTCAGCTTGATCGCGCTGATCGGCATCATCTTGCTCATCGGCATCGTCAAGAAGAACGGCATCATGCTCGTCGACTTCGCGATCGTGGCCGAGCGCGACGAGAAGCTCACCTCGCTCGAGGCGATCCGCAAGGCGGCGCTGCTGCGCTTCCGCCCCATCATGATGACCACCATGGCGGCGATGCTCGGCGGCGTGCCCCTGATGCTGGGCCAGGGCACGGGCGCGGAGATCAGGCAGCCCCTCGGCTACGCCATGGTGGGCGGCCTCTTGGTCAGCCAGGTGCTGACCCTGTTCACGACGCCGGTGGTCTACCTCTATCTCGACCGGCTGTCGCATTGGATCGCCGGGCCGTCGCGGGCCGCGGACGCTGAAGGCGCGGAAAACCAGGAGGGTCGTGGCAAGGACGGCCTCAAGCCGCAGCCGCTCGCCGCGGAGTGAGGTCCGCGCCGAGCCTTCCGCCCTGCCCCGGCCGACCTCCTCGCCCGCCTGATCAGCCCGGCAGGTTCGCCTGCGCCCGCGGATTGGGCGCCGAGACCACGATGGCGTAGCGCATATGGTGCTGGGCGCGCGTCCGCATGGAGCGCTCGCGCCAGACATGGTTCGCCTCGTCATAGTCGCGGAACGGACCATGCACGGAAGCGGTCGAGGGGTCCATGTCGTGGAATTCTGGATCGCGATATTCTCCGCCGATCACCCAGAATTGCTGAGCCGAGAACTGCCTAGCCATGTCGATCTCCTATTCTTGGGCCGAATTCTTGGGCCGAAATCTCGCTTCTGCCTCTCACTCGGCGGCGATCGCCAAGGGGCGTTCGCGAGAATTGAACTGCGCGGCCTCGGTCGAACCCGACATGGCCGTGGTCGAGGACTTGCCGCCCGACACCGCCAGGGCGACCACGTCGAAATAGCCGGTGCCGACCTCCCGCTGATGGCGCACCGCCGTGAAGCCTTCGGCCTGCGCCGCGAATTCGCGTTGCTGCATCTCCGAATAAGCGCCCATGCCGCGCCGCGAATAGCCCTTGGCGAGCTCGAACATCGACAGGTTGAGCGAGTGGAAGCCGGCGAGCGTGACGAACTGGAAGCGATAGCCCATCTCGGCGATCTCCTCCTGGAAGCGCTCGATGGTCCCGCCGTCGAGCTTGGCGCGCCAGTTGAAGGAAGGCGAGCAATTATAGGCGAGGAGCTTGCCGGGATAATGCCGGTGCATCTCCTGCGCAAATTCCCGCGCTTCGCCGAGATCGGGCTCCGAGGTTTCCCACCAGATGAGGTCCGCATAGGGCGCGTAGCTCAAGCCCCGCGCGATGGCATGCCCGACCGAGTGCATATTGCCTTGCTTCAGACGGAAGAAGCCCTCCGGCGTGCGATCCGACCTGTCGATCCATTGATGGTCGCGCTCATCGACATCGCTGGTGATCAGGGTCGCCGAATGGGCGTCGGTGCGGGCGAGCAATAGGGTCGGCACGCCGCACACATCGGCCGCGAGCCGCGCCGCATTGAGGGTGCGGATGAAGGCTTGCGTCGGCACCAGCACCTTGCCGCCGAGATGCCCGCACTTCTTCTCGGAGGCGAGCTGGTCCTCGAAATGGACGCCTGCGGCACCTGCTTCGATCATCGCCTTCATCAGCTCGAAGGCGTTGAGCGGTCCTCCGAAGCCGGCTTCGGCATCCGCCACGATCGGCGCATACCAATAGGTCGAGCTGTCGCCTTCGGTCTTGGCGATCTCGTCGGCGCGCCGCAAAGTGTTGTTGATGCGCTTGACCACCTCCGGCACCGAGGAGGCCGGATAAAGCGATTGATCGGGATACATCTGCCCGGAATTATTGGCGTCGGCCGCGACCTGCCAGCCCGAAAGATAGATGGCCTCGAGGCCGGCCTTGACCTGCTGCATGGCCTGGTTGCCGGTCAAGGCGCCGAGGGTGCGCACAAAGGGCCGCTCACGCAGAAGCGTCCACAAGCGCTCCGCGCCGAGCCTCGCCAGCGTGTATTCGATGCGCAGGCTGCCGGAGAGCCGGTCGACATCGGCTTCGCTGTAGTCGCGTTTGATGCCGTCGAAGCGATCGGAATGGGAAGACGCCGTCATTGATCAGGTCCTTCTCGAAAACTCTTGCTCAAAAACTCTTGTCAAGACATTGAGTGTCGAGTGCGATATGTCAACGAAATCGCCGGAAACCGCTTGAATATGTGCAAATTGACATCGAAACGACATTTCGGGTATTGTAATTTGCAATGTTTTGTAAATACACATGAAAGGCACGCCCTCGAATGAAATCCGTCCGCATCGGCGGCAAGCTAAGGCGCATGCGCCAGGAACGCCATCTGACGCAGACCCAGATGGCGGCGGAGCTCGGCCTTTCACCGAGCTATCTCAACTTGATCGAGAGCAATCAGCGTCCGGTGACGGTGCGGGTCCTGCTCAAGCTCGCCGAGCGCTTCCAGGTCGAGCTGTCGACGCTGGCGCCGGAGGATGATGAGCGGCTGTCGACCAATCTCCTCGAGGTCTTTTCCGATCCGTTGTTCGACGGCGCCGACGTCAAGACGAGCGACGTGCGCGATCTCGTATCGAGCCTGCCCGCCGTGGCGCATGCGGTGGTCGACCTCTACGAAGCCTATCGGCGGCGCCTCTCGGCCACCGGAGCGGGCGCAGCCGGCGAGGATGCGAGCGAGAGCATGGCCACGGGCCTCCCTTCGGAGGAGATCACCGAGTTCCTGCAGCGGCGCTCGAACCATTTTCCGCAGCTAGAGGAGGCCGCCGAAGCGCTCTGGGTCGAGCACGGCCTGGCTCTGCACACGCTCCATCAGGACCTGATCAAGCTCTTGTCGCAGCGCTTCGCCGTCGATGTCGAGATCGCGCCGTCCGATGCCATGCAAGGGGAGCTTCGCCGCTACAACCCGTTCAACCGGCGCCTCGAGCTTTCCGAGATGCTGCCCTTGCCGAGCCGCACCTTTCAGCTCGCCCATCAACTGGCCTTCCTGGCGCTGCGCAAGGAGATCGAGGCGATCGCCTCGGCCGGCAAGTTCCTCACCCCGCAGGCCGATGCGCTCGCCCGCTCCGCGCTCGCCAATTATTTCGCGGCCGCGCTCTTGATGCCCTATGGGCGCTTCCTGGCCGCTGCCCGCTCGACGCGCTACGACATCGATGTGCTGCAGCACCGCTTCGGGGTCTCCTTCGAGCAGGTCTGCCATCGCCTGACCACGTTGCGCCGGCCGGGCGAGGAAGGCGTGCCCTTCCACCTCATCCGGGTCGATATAGCGGGCAACATCTCGAAGCGCTTCTCGGCATCGGGGATCCATATCGCGCGTTTCGGCGCGGCCTGCCCGCGCTGGAATGTCTATGATGCCTTCGCCACGCCCGGCATGTTGCGGGTGCAGGTCTCGAAGATGCCCGAGGGCCAGGCTTTCTTCTGCGTGGCGTGCACCATCCAGCCGGCCGGACGCATGACGCGGCGGGGCGGCCTGCCGCACCGAGCCGGCCAGCTTTCGATCGGGCTCGGCTGCGCCATCCAGCACGCGCGCGATCTCGTCTATTCCGACGGCCTCAATCTCGACGACCCCGAGATCGTGACGCCGATCGGCGTGTCCTGCCGCACCTGCCCGCGCGACGACTGCTCCGATCGTGCCATGCCTTCGCTCAACCAGCGCCTCGAGATCGACGAGAACCGGCGCGGCCTCTCGACCTATGTGAGGCTCGCTCGCTGAGCGACCGGCATGCCAAGTCCGTTCGCCGCGCGCATACACGATGACGTCCCCGACCCCGAGGCTTTCGTCGAAACCGCCGGCCAGGCGCGCCAAGAGGCTACCATATGAGCCTGCTTCCCCCGGGCTTTTCCTCCTCGGGCCAGGTGGCTCTCGATCGCCGCTATCGCTGGGCCCAAGCTTCGCTCGAGGCGGGCGAAGCCGCTGAGGCCTGCGATATCCTGCGGCAGACGGTCGAGGCGGCGCCCAATTGGGCACCCGCCTGGAAGCTCTTTGCCGACGCGCTGCTCCACGCCGGCGATCCTCACGCGGCCCGCGGCGCCTACGAGCAGGTCGTCCGGCTCGATCCCGCAGGCGCGCTCGGCGCCAAGCTCGATCTCGCGCGGCTCGGCGCGCTGGCGCCTGAGGACGCCATGCAGCCGGGCTATGTGGCCGCCTTGTTCGACGATTATGCCGACCGTTTCGACGCGCATCTGACGCGCGTGCTCTCCTATCGCGGACCGGAGGCGATCCTTGAAGCGCTGCGCCTTGTCCGGGCCGCCCAAGGCATGGCCTTGCGCTTCCCGAGCGCGCTCGATCTCGGCTGCGGCACCGGGCTGATGGGCGAGGCGATCCGCCCCTTCGTCGACAGGCTCCACGGCGTCGATCTTTCGCCCGGCATGGTGGCAAAGGCGCGTGCCAAGCTCATCTATGAGGGACTTGCCGTCGGCGACCTACTCGGCTTCCTGCACGCCGAGCCGGCAAACGATGCCGACCTCGTCCTGGCCGCGGATGTCCTGGTCTATATCGGCGATCTCGCCCCCGTATTCGGCGCGGTGGCGAAGAGCCTGCGCCGGAATGGTCTCTTTGCCTTCACGCTGCAATCGACCGATGCCGGGCCAGTAGACGCCGGCTTCAT
>JBIOEK010000350.1:0-4657 GCA_044445925.1 Hyphomicrobiales bacterium | reverse complement strand
TGAGCGAGGGGATCGGCCCGGCCCCTCACTGAGCCGCCTGGCGTGGCGTCGAGAAGATGCGGGTCTTGCGCAGATTCTGCCCGGCCATCGCGATATCGCGCTCGACGGCCCTGCGGGCGGCGGCGGCGTCGCGCCTTGCGAGGGCGTGCATGAGGTCGACATGGTGGCGGCCGTCGAACTGAATGCCGGGCGATTTCTGGGCGAGGTTGATGAACGGGCCGGCCCGCAGCCACAACGTCTCGATCATGGGCATCAGGATCCAGGAGCGGGCAAAGCCGTAGAGCGTGAAATGGAAGCTCTGATTAGCGACGAGGATGTCGGCAGGCCTGTGCTCATCGATCAAACGCATGGTCCTGCGATGGATCTTGTCGAGTGCGGCAAGCTCGGCTTCGGTCATGCGCCGGCAGGCCTGAGCAGTCGCGAGGCCCTCGAGCTCGACGCGCACGGCGATCAATTCCTCGAGCCGCTCACTGGTCATGAGCGGCACGCGGACCGACCGGTTCGGCAGCATCTCGAAGCCACCTTCGGCGATGAGATACGGCAGGGCGGCGCGCACAGGCATGAGGCTCACGCCGAGATCGGCTGCGAGCGCGCGTAGCGTAGTGCCCTGGCCGGGAAGAAAGCGCCCGATCATCAGGGCCCGCCGGAGCTCGGAATAGACCTGATCCTGAACGCTTCCCTTCGATCGTTGAGGCTGCGTGCGCCCGTTTCCCGCCCTCGATCGAGCCTTCTTCGACTCCGCGGCGACTATGACGGCTTCCATTGAGGTCCGCCCCGTTGCGAAAGGCGGGTTGATAGAGAGCCGCGCCGCGCTTGACAATGCTCGCCGCCGCCGGGCATGATTTTGTGATCACAAACCGACGGGGGTCCTCGTGGGCGCGACAAGCGCGGCGATCGGCTCTGTCGAGCCGGCAAGGGCGGAGGCGGCGTCGCGCGCCGTCGCTGCGGTTCCGTCGGACGGCGGGGGCGCCGCGGGCCTACGCACCAACGATCGCAAAGCACTGCCAAAGCGATGAGCGAAGTTCCGCGAATAGAGATCGACGGGCTCGGTCTCCATTATCGCGTGAAGAGCGATGCGATTGTCGCGCTTGAGGAAGTGTCGCTCGATATTCCACCACGCTCCTTTCTCGCCATCGTAGGCCCCTCGGGCTGCGGCAAGACGACGCTGCTCAAGGTGCTTTCAGGCCTCTTGCGACCGACGCGCGGGCGTGTGCTCGTCGAGGGCCGGCCCATCGAGAGCGTCAGCCTCGCGGGGCAGGTCGGCTACGTGTTCCAGCGGCCGCTGCTCCTGCCATGGCGATCGGCGCTCGACAATGTGGCGCTCACGATCGAGGTGGCGCGCAAGGAAATCGGGCGCGCCGAGCGGCTCGAGGAGGCCGGCAAATGGCTCAAATTGACCGGGCTCGAGGGATTCGAGCACCGGCTTCCGCATGAGCTCTCGGGCGGCATGCAGCAGCGCGTCTCGCTGTCGCGGGCGCTCGCCTTCCGGCCGCCGGTGCTGATGATGGACGAGCCCTTCGCGGCGCTCGACGAGATCACCCGGGAAACCATGCAGGACGAGCTGTTGCGCCTGTGGAGCATTACGGACAGCACCATCATCTTCATCACCCACAGCATCGGCGAGGCGGTGCTTCTCGCCGACCGCGTGGTGGTCATGACCGCGCGTCCGGGTCGCGTCGAAGAGATCATCGAGATTCCCTTCCCGCGGCCGCGCGACGACGAGCTGCGCGGCAGCCAGGCTTTCACCGACATCGTTCAGCATATCCGCCACAAGCTGCGCGGGCGCCGCGCGTCCGCCCCCGCCATGGAGCCGGCGCGGTGAGCGCCGCGTCGGCAGCCCGCCTTGCCGGGCAGCTAGCGGTCTTCGCCGCCTTCTTGCTGATCTGGGAGGTCGTGGTGCGGCTCTTGGCGATCAAGCCGGTGATCCTGCCGCCGCCGACCCTGATCTTCGCCGCTATGGTCAAGCACTGGGCCTATCTGGCGAAGAACACCTGGCCGACCTTCGTCGCTATCACCGGCGGGTTCCTGTTCGCCGCCATTTTCGGCTTCGTGGCCGCGGTCGGCATCGCCTATTCGCGCTGGATCAGCGAGGTCACCTATCCGTTCCTCGTCGCCGCGCAGGTGCTGCCCAAGGTCGCGCTGGCGCCGCTGTTCCTGATCTGGTTCGGGTTCGGCCTGACGCCGAAGATCGTGATCGCGGCGCTGATCGCCTTTTTCCCCATCGTCATCAACACGGCGCGCGGGCTGACCTCCGTCGAGCCCGAGCTCTTGCAATACATGCGCTCGCTCGGTGCGAGTTGGAGCGAGATCTTCTTCAAGGTGAGCCTGCCCTGGGCGCTCCCCTACATTTTCGCGTCGTTCCGCATATCGATCACGCTCGCCGTAGTGGGCGCCGTGGTCGGCGAGTTCGTCGCCTCCGACACCGGCCTCGGCTACGCCATCAGCTATGCCAACATCTCGCTGGACACCGACGTCATGTTCGCCGGCATTTTCGTCCTGAGCGCGCTCGGCGTCGCGCTGTTCCTGGCCGTGGTCGGCGTCGAGCGGCTGGTCCTATCCTGGCAGGAAGCGGTCGAGGGCACGCCGCAGACGATGTGATGCAATGGAGGTTCAAATGGCTGGAGGTCCTGATATGACGACGCGTCTGAAGCTCATGATGGCGGCGCTGCTGCTGACGGGGGCACCCGCGCTCGCGAACGACAAGGTCACGCTGCGCCTCGACTATGTCTACGGCTCGGAGCATGCGCCGATCTTCCTGGCGCGCGACAAGGGGTTCTTCGCCAAGCAAGGCATCGATGTCCAGATCCTTCCCGGCGAAGGCTCGACCGTCACGGTCAAGCTGGTCGGCAACGGCACCGCCGATTTCGGCTATGCCTCGGCTGACCAGGGGCTGATGGCCTATGCCAAGGACCTGCCCGTGGTTTCGACGGCGGTCATCCTGCAGAAAAGCGCGGTCGCGATCATCTTCCCGACCGATACGGGCATAAAGGAGCTTACCGACCTCTACGGCCGCACGCTCGGCGTGCCGTTTCTCTCGGTCGGTGAGAAGCAGTGGCGGGCGCTCGCAAAGATCAACAATCTGGACACCTCGAAGATCAAGGAGGTTCCGGTCGACCGCAACATCGCCGCGATGATCGAGGCCAAGAAGGTCGACGCCAGTGTCGCCTTCTTCTTCAACGACGGCATCAAGGCCGAGGTCGACGGCATCCCGATGAGCTGGATCCTGTTCGCCGACAAGGGCGTTTCGCTCTACTCGACCTCGCTCGTCACCAGCGCCGACCTGATCAAGAAGAACCCTGACCTCGTGCGCCGCTTCACGCATGCCTTCGTCGAAGGCTGGACCTATTCGATGACGCATCAGCAGGAGGCGCTCGATGCCTTCCTGAAGGACAACCCGACGGCGGACGTCAAATACGCGACCCTGAAGCTACCGGAAGTGCTGAAGCTCACCCAGACGGACGACACCGTGAAGAACGGCATCGGCTGGTCCAGCAAGGAGAAGTGGGAGGCCATGCAGAAGATCCTGCTCGACCTCGAAATCATGCAGAACAAGGTCGAGGTCGAGAAAGCCTTCACCAACGAGTTCCTGAAGTGAGGGGAGTTGCCGGGCGAAACGGCATAGCGGACGGCTCAAGATGTGCTCGTCCTGCCGCGCGCGGAGCGAGGAGATGAGCATCCGCAGCATCGCCATTTTGGGGGCCGGCCATGGCGGCTACGCGGCCGCGGCCGACCTCACACGGCGCGGCTTCGAGGTGCGCCTGCAGGCGCGCAATCCAGAACGCCTCGCGCCGATCCGCGCCGCGGGCGGCATCGAGGTGCACGGCGTGCATGAGGGCTTCGTCAAGCTCGACGCCACGACCACCAGCGTGGCCGAGGCGATCGAGGGCGCCGACCTCGTCATGCTGCCGGTCCCCGGAACCGCCTTCGCGGATTACGCGATGGAGCTCGCGCGCGTGCACGAGCCCGAAATCCCGATCTTCCTCGATCCGGGCCATACGGGCGGCGGATTGCATTTCTTGCATGAGCTGCGGGCCGCCGGCTACTCGAAGCCCGTCAAGACCTGCGAGTCGGTGACGCTGACCTATATCTGCCGCATGGAAGAGAAGGGCACCGTCAACATCTACAGCTACGTCAAGGAGGTGGCCTTCGCGGCCCTGCCGGGCCGGCATGCCGCCGAGCTCTACGACCTTATGAAACCGGTTTATCCGGAGCTGACGCCCGCCCGCAATGTGCTCGAGACCGCATTCGCCAATCTGAACGCCGTCTTCCACCCGCCCGGCATGCTCATGAACACCGGCTGGATCGAGCACACGCAGGGCGGCTTCCTGTTTTACCGCGAGGGCATGACCGAGGGGGTCGGGCGGGTGGCCGAAGAGGTCGACGCCGAGCGCATCGCGGTGGCGCAGGCGCTCGGCCTCGAGGTGCCGACTTTCCTTGAGGCCTTCTACCGCAAGGGTATCACCAGCAAGGCCGGGTTCAAGAGCGGTTCCATCTCGCGCGCCTGCTTCGAGAGCGAGCCGAACCGCAAGATCAAATGCCCGCCTTCGCTCGATCACCGCTACATCCACGAGGATGTTGGGTTCGGCCTCGTCCCCTTCGCGGCCTTCGGACAGCTGGCCGGCGTGAAGACGCCGACGATCGATGCCCTGATCACGCT
>JBIOEK010000349.1:0-4673 GCA_044445925.1 Hyphomicrobiales bacterium | reverse complement strand
ACGGCCGGCAGCGAGCGCTCCTGCGCCAGGTAGTCGCCGCTCTCGCAAACCGGGCCGACCACGTCGGCGAGATCGCGCTGCGCATCCGCCTTGGGCTCGATGACGCTCACGAGGTCGTGATAAGCCTCGTAGAGGGTCGGGCGGATGAGGTCGTTCATCGCCGCATCGACGATCACGAAGGTCTTGCCGGCCCCGCGCTTCACATAGATGACCTTCGTCAGCAGCAGGCCGGAATTGGCGACTATCAGCCTTCCGTGCTCGAAGATGAGCTTGAGGCCGAGTTGCCTTGTATGGCGCAGGATCGCCTGCGCATAGGCCGCGGGCTCGGGCGGACGGATGTTGCTGCCCGGATCATAGACGACGCCGAGCCCGCCCCCGACATCGATATGCTCGAGGCGGTAGCCCTCCCCCAACAGGTGCCTGGCGAGGCCTGCGAGGCGTGCCGTCGCGGCTTCGAAGGGAGCAAGATCGGTGATCTGGCTGCCGATATGCATGTCGACGCCGATGACGGCGAGGCCGGGCAGCGCGGCGGCGCGCGCATAGACGCGCGGGGCCTCGTCGATCGGGATGCCGAACTTGTTGGCATAGGTGCCGGTCGAGATCTTGGCATGCGTCTTGGCGTCGACGTCGGGATTGACCCTGATCGAGGTGCGGGCCGTTTGGCCGCGCGCCGCCGCGAGCGCCGAAAGCCGCTCGAGCTCGGGCTCCGATTCGACGTTGAAGCACATGATGTCCTGGTCAAGGGCAAAGCTCAGCTCGGCCTCGGTCTTACCGACGCCCGAGAACACGATCTTCTGCGACGCTACGCCGGCCGCCCGGGCGCGGCGCAGCTCGCCTTCCGAGACGACATCCATGCCGGCCCCCAGCCGGGCGAGCGTCGCCAGCACCGCTTGGTTGGAATTGGCTTTCATCGCGTAGCAGACGAGCGAAGGAACCGAGGCGAATACCCGCGAGAAGGCAAGATATTGCTCCTCGATGCCGGCGCTCGCATAGCAGTAGACGGGCGTGCCGACCTTCTCGGCTATGGCGCGTAGATCGACATGCTCGGCGTGCAGCACGCCGCCGCGGTAGCCAAATGAGGTCATGGGTCGTCCCGTGTCGGCGCGTGGTTGGCTCGCAGCGCTTATATCGGCGTTCGGCCAGGAGTCGACACCCTGAGAGGCGTCGATCCAGAGGGGGGTCGGCGGCGGCGAGAGCCAATGCGAGACCCCTCCGATGCCCGATCGCCCCCGTGAATCCCTTCCGCAGTCGCCCTTGCGAGCCTGGCAAGGTCGTTGGTCCCGATTTTGCACAACCGACCCGCAAGTGGCGGCGACTCCATTCGCGATACCGCCGGTCGCACGCAACGGGCTCGCAGGCTATCGGGAGCACGATGATCGTATTTGTCGAAGTTTCGGTTTCCCGTCCGGTTTTTGTTGTGTTAGCCTGTTCAATCAGCCCCCAGATGAACCGAACGTCCGGGAGAAATCGAATAGAAACAGATGTTTACCTGAACCAGGGAGAACAACATGCGGGAGCGCGAGTTGCGCGGCTTGATCGCGCAGGTGAAGGCCGGCGCAATGTCACGGCGAGCCTTCGTCCAAAAAATGGGCGCCCTGGGCCTGAGCGCGCCCATGGCGGGACAGATGCTGAGCTATTGCGGCGTCGCCATGGCGCAGACCAAATCCGACTACAAGCCGACCAAGGCTGGCGGCGGCGGTCCGCTCAAAATGCTCTACTGGCAAGCGCCGACCTTGCTCAACCCGCATTTCGCGGTCGGCACCAAGGACCAAGAGGGCTCGCGCATCTTCTACGAGCCGCTCGCCAGCTGGGACGGCGAAGGCAACCTCACCCCGACCCTCGCCGCCGAAATCCCGAGCTTTGAAAGCGGCACCATTTCGAAAGACGGCCTGTCGGTCACCTGGAAATTGAAGAAGGACGTGAAGTGGCATGACGGCAAGCCGTTCACGGCCGACGACTGTGTGTTCAACTGGGAATATGCGTCCGATCCCGAGACGGCCGCGACCACGGCGGGGACCTACAACACCATCAAGGTCGAGAAGGTCGATGACCTTACCGTGAAGATCCTCTTCTCGAAGCCCACGCCCAATTGGGCCGACGCCTTCGTCGGTTTCCGCGGCATGATCGTGCCCAAGCACCTTTTCGAGGCCTATAAGGGCGCGAAGGCGCGTGAGGCCCCGGCCAATCTCAAGCCCGTCGGCACCGGCCCCTACAAATTCGTTGATTTCAAGCCCGGCGATCTGGTCAAAGGCGAGATCAACACCTCATACCATGTGCCGAACAGGCCGCATTTCGATACCATCGAGATGAAGGGTGGCGGCGACGCCGTCTCGGCGGCGCGCGCCGTGCTTCAGACCGGCGAATATGACCTTGCCTGGAACCTTCAGGTCGAGGACGAGATCCTGCTCAAGATGGAGGCTGGAGGAAAAGGCCACGTCGTGATCCTGCCCGGCGGCAATGTCGAGCATATCCAGGTCAATTTCACCGATCCGTGGACTGAGGTCGACGGGGAGAGATCGAGCCTCAAGACGACGCACCCCAGCCTCTCCGACAAGGCCGTGCGCGAGGCGCTCAACCTCTTGGTCGATCGCGGCTCGGTGGAGAAATACATCTATGGGCGCACCGGAAGCGCCACGGCGAATTTCCTCAACAATCCGGAGCGCTTTCGCTCGAAGGCGACCACATGGGAATTCAATATCGCCGAGGCCAACAAATTGCTCGATGCCGCGGGGTGGAAACCAGGTCCCGACGGGGTTCGCGCCAAGGACGGCAAGAAGCTGCATTTCGTCTTCCAGACCTCGATCAACACGCCTCGGCAGAAGACCCAGGCGATCGTCAAGCAGGCTTGCCAGAAGGCCGGCATCGAGATCGAGGTGAAAGCCGTGACGGCATCGGTCTATTTCTCATCCGATGTCGCCAATCCGGACACCTATCCGCATTTTTACACCGACCTGCAGATGTATACGACGACCTCGGACCCTGATCCAGGCGAGTTCATGAAGGAGTTCACCTCGTGGGAGGTCGCCGCCAAGGCCAATAAATGGCAGGGGCGCAATATCGTCCGCTGGCGCAATGACGAATACGACAAGACCTATCACGCCTCCGAGAATGAGCTCGATCCGGTCAAGCGCGCCGCGCTTTTCATCAAGATGAACGAGCTCGTCATCGCCGATCGGGCGGTCATTCCGGTCGTGTATCGGCCCACGATCGCCGGGCTGCGCAACGACATCAAGGCGTCGCTCAGCGGCTGGGACAATTATGTGTGGGCGCTCGCAGACTGGTATCGCGAAGCCTGATGCCTTGTCCGCCACATTGGGCTCGGACCGCATAATCTCGGGCAGAAGGAGGCGCTGATGGGGCGCTATCTTCTGCGTCGCCTGCTCATCGCGGTTCCGAGCCTCCTTGGCATCAGCATCGTGCTCTTCACGGTGCTGGCGCTCGCGCCCGGCGACCCGTTCGGAGAGCTCGTCTCGAACCCGAACATTCCGCCCGAGGTCGCGGAGAGTTTGCGCGCCAAGTTCGGCATGAATGACCCGGTCCTGGTACGCTACATGCATTGGCTTACCGCCATGCTGCAGGGCGATTGGGGTTTCTCCTTCGTGAGCCGGGTGAATGTCGATACGCTGATCCTACAGCGCTTGCCGGCGACGCTGTTCGTGATCGGGCTGTCTCAGGTGCTGGCTCTGATGATCGCCCTCCCGGTCGGCATCTACGCGGCGACCAAGCCCTATTCGCTCTTCGATCAGGTCGCCAGCACCTTCGCCTTCATCGGCTTTTCGCTGCCGACCTTCTTCACCGGCCTCTTGCTCATCTTGGTGTTCAGCATCCGGCTCGACTGGCTGCCTTTCGTCTTCCGCTCCGACCTCAATGCCACGGGCTGGCGCTGGCTTTGGGAGGAGTTCCGGCAGTCGATCATGCCGATCGCGGTGCTCGGGCTGTTCCAGGCGGCCTCCTGGACGCGCTATGTGCGCTCGGCCGTGCTCGACGTGATCCGCCTCGATTACGTCACCACGGCGCGCGCCAAGGGCCTGCGGGAACCGGCCGTCGTCCTCAAGCATGTGGTGCGCAATGCGTTGATCCCGGTCGTGACGCTCGTCGCCCTGCAGGTGCCCGCCATATTCGGGGGCGCCATCGTCACCGAGCAGATCTTCCGCGTCCCCGGCATCGGCTCGCTGCTGATCAGCGCGATCCTCGCCAATGACACGCCGGTGATCATGTCGGTGACCTTCGTCTTTGCCTGCCTCGTGATCCTGTTCAACCTCATCGCGGACATACTCTATGGCTGGCTCGACCCTCGCATCGCCTACCGCTGACGCGGTTTCCTACGAGCCGGCACGCTCCGGCCATGTGACGCCGGCGCAGGAGGCATGGCGACGCTTTCGCCGCCATCGCCTGGCCGTCGTCAGCGCGGTGATCCTGCTGCTGCTGACGCTGGCGGTGGTCCTGGGCCCCCTCATCTGGCGTTTGCCCATCAACGATGTCGATTTCACCGCGCGCCTTCAGGGACCTTCCTACGCGCATCCTCTCGGGACGGACGATCTCGGGCAAGATCTCCTGGCGCGCATGCTCTATGGCGGGCGGATTTCACTCGCCGTCGGCCTCATGGCGATGACGGTTGCTCTATTGGCCGGCATCGTCGTGGGGGCGCTCGCCGGCATCTCGCGCGGCAGTGT
>JBIOEK010000348.1:0-4680 GCA_044445925.1 Hyphomicrobiales bacterium | reverse complement strand
TTATAATAGAGCCCGAAGATGAACCCGGCAGCGCCCGCCAGCGCCGAGCCGAGGAAGAAGGTGATGAGCACGACCCGATCGACATCGACCCCCATCATGCGCGCCGCCTCCTCGTCCTGAGCGGTCGCCTGCATCGCCTTGCCCATCTTGGTGCGGCGCACGAAATAATGGAGCGCGAACATCAGCAGGATCGAGACGGACCAGAGCAGCACCTCGCGCAGGCGCAGCACCGCTTGGCCGATGTCCCAGCGCAAGGGCGGCATGGGGTTGGCGTAGTTCTTGCTCTCAGCGCCCACGCCGAGCAAGACGAGATTGTAGAGGATATAGGAAATGCCGATGGTGGTGATCATCGGGGCCGTGCCTGACACGCCGCGTAGCGCCCTCAGCCCGTAACGCTCGATGACCGCGCCAAGCACGCCCGTGAACAGCATGGTGCCGATGAGCACGAGCAACAGCACGCCGATGAGGGGCAGACCGTAGAGAATCTCGCTCTGCCCCACAAAGCCCATGGCCTGCATCATCCACAAGGCGACGAACGAGCCCACCATGAAGACGTTGAAATGGGCGAAGTTGATCAGCTCGATGATGCCGTAGACCATGGTGAACCCGAGCGCGAGGAGCGAATACATCGCGCCCAGGCTCACCCCATTGATGATCTGCTGAAGCAGGATATCCCAAGAGCTCACGCTAGGACTCCCGTTTCAGTCTCGACCGGACAGCGCTCAGGACTGCGGTGCCGTTCCGATATAGGCGTTCTGATGGGTAAAGTCGTCCGCCGGAAATTTCGCGTCCCGCTTGTACTGGAAGACGCTGACGGTGCGGTCCTTGATATCGCCGTTCTCGTCGAAGGAAATCACGCCCTGCAAAGTCTTGAGGTTGGTGGTCTGCATGGCGTCGCGCACATTCGAGCGGGTCACCGGCTTGCCACTGTCGACTACGCGCTTGATCGAATCGAGCACCACGAGCGCTGCGTCATAGGCCGTGATCGAATAGTCGGTCGGCTGCGCCTTGTATCTCTCCTCGAAGGTCTTGACGAAGGCCGCAGCTGCCGGATCCTCGGTGAGATGGGGGCCCGCATTGGTCGAATACCAGCCCTCAACCGCCGGGAAGCCGACGCCCGTGAAGAAGCTGCCGCCCTGGATGCCGTCGCCGCCGCCCTTGGGCATCTTGGGGATGACGTCATAGGCCTGCTTGGCGAGCTTGACGCCGGCTTGAGCGACGCCGCCGTAGTAGAGCGAATCGGGATTGAGGCCTTTGATCTTGGTCAGGATGGTCGTGTAATCGGCCTCCTTCGGATTGAGCTGGTCGCGGCCCAGGATCTTGATGCCGTCCTTCTCGGCCTGCTTCTGGAACGAATCGGCGATGCCGACCCCGTAGGCGCCGGAATCGTCGAGAACATAGACCGACTTCACCTTGAGGGTCTGGGCGTAGAAATTCGCCATGTTCGGCCCTTGGAAGGCGTCCGTGGTCACGGTGCGGAAATAGATCGCCTTGCCCTTCGGCTTGAACTGCGCGGCCATCGCCGGGTTGGTGATGTCGGGGTTGGTGGAGCTCGGCGTGATCGTGGCGAGGTCGGCCTCGCTCAGGATCGGCGTCATCGCCTTGCCTTCGCCGCTCATCTGCGGACCGAGATTGGCGACGATCAACGGGTCCGAGATCAGCTTCTTGGTGTTGGTCGCGGCTTGCGCCGGATCATACTGACCGGCGGTCGCCGTGCCGCTGTCATAGGTCACGACCTCGATCTTGTAGCCCGCGACTCCGCCCTTGGCATTGGCCTCGTCGATGGCGATCTGGAACCCGTGCTGGATCTTGCCGGCATCGTCCGCGTCGGCGCCCGTCAGCGGCAAGGTAATGCCGAGCTTGACCGACTTCTGCTGGGCCTGGACGGCGACAACGCCGCCAGCTCCCGCCAGGGCCGCGACGCCTGCGAAAGCGGCAAGATTGAACGCACGGCGCGTATGCTTGGATTGTTTCATGGTCTTCACCTCGTTGACGTCCCTAACCTTGTGTCCCTTCGCGGCCGTGAATCGCGCCCGCGGTCGTTCTTAAGGCAAGCAGCGTGCCGAAGATCTAGAGTAACGGCGGAGGATCCAACGTCGCCGACGCGTGGCCGAAACGTCGAACACTCCCCAGCCCGTCCGGTCCGGATCGGCACCCTCGGCACATCTTCCAATCGCAAACGTAAGCTGCGATGTGCCGACAGAGCAACAAGAATCTACGCCTTTGCGACCTAACCGTCTATTTCCGCTATTCGGACTGATCGGTCACGAAATCCGCGAGACTTCTCCCTCAGCGGGGCGGATAGGCATGTGCAATTCCCGAGAAATCCTCGACGCTCCAGAAGCTGTCCGCGCCTTGCGCCCCACCGGGGCTGCTTGCCAGATAGCTCGGCCCGATCGGGGACTTGCCATGGCCGCCGGGTATGTCGAGAACATAGCTCGGCTGGCATAGCCCGGAGAGGCGCCCGCGCAGGGCGCGCATCAGCTCCTGGCCCCGCTCGATCGGCACCGCGAGATGGGCAGTGCCCGGCGCCCGATCGAGATGGTGGAGGTAATAGGGCCTGATGCGCGTCTCGACGAAGGCGCGCATGAGCGCGGCAAGCGTCGTTTCCTCGTCGTTCACGCCTTTCAGCAGCACTGTCTGGCTCAGCATCGGGATGCCGGCATCGATCAGCCGGGCGCAGGCCGAGCGGGCCTCTGGCGTGAGCTCGCGCGGATGGTTGGCGTGCAGGGCCACATAGACTGCCTTGTCGCCGCTCCTCAGCGCGCCAATGAGTGCCGGGGTGATGCGCTCGGGCGCCACGGCCGGCACCCGCGTATGCCAGCGCATCACTTTGACGTGAGATATGGCGCCGAGCCGCTCCACCACTTCGCGCAGGCGGCGCGCCGAGAGGATGAGCGGATCGCCTCCACTGAAGATGACCTCCCAGATCGCGGGCCTTGCGGCCACATAGCGGAAAGCTGCCTCGAGCGCCTCGTCCGAAAGCATCCCTGAGCCTTTGGGCCCGATCGTCTCGCGCCGGAAGCAGAAGCGGCAATAGACCGGGCAGACGCTCACGAGCTTGACGAGAACGCGGTCGGGATAGCGATGCACCAGCCCTTCGAGCGGGGAATGTGCCTCATCGCCGATCGGGTCCCGCAATTCTCCCGACCCATGCGTCAGCTCGGCCATGTCCGGGATGAATTGCCGCGCGATCGGATCGGCCGGATCACTCGGATCGATGAGCGCGGCCATGGCGGGTGTGATGGCGATGGCGTAGCGATCGGCGATCCGCTCGATCTCTCCCTGGCGCGTTCTCGCGACCAAGCCGGCCGCCGCGAGTGCATTTGCCCCGGTCAAGGTCGCGCGCTTCGAGGTTACGTGGGCAGAGGTCTTGTGCGGCGAAATCTTGCGCGGCGAGTTCTTGCTCGGCGACGTCTTGCGCTTGGAGATTTTGGCGCGCGGCGCCGAGGCGGGGGCGAGATCGATTGGCATCGCCTTTCAGTCGACGTCGAGGTGACCGGCGTCAAGCCCAAGGCCGATCCGAGGCGGCACCCGAGATCAGCGCAAGAGCATCAGCCCGGCCAGTGCCAGGACGAGCGCGACCGGCATTACGACGCAGCCCAGGCGCAGGAAGGTCCAGGTGCCGACCACTTGTCCTTCGCGGCGCAGCGCCACGAGCCAGAGAATGGTGGCGAGCGATCCCGTCACCGACAGGTTCGGGCCGAGATCGACCCCGATCAGCACCGCGTCCGCGACCTGCGCCGGCGCTTGCGCGTTATGCAGGGCGGCGCCGGCCAGGAGCCCGGTCGGCAGGTTGTTTGCGAGGTTCGAGATCAATGCTGCAGACGCGCCGCAGAGCCAGGCCGCCTGCGTCGCCGAGCCCTCGGCCAAGTTTGCAAAGGTGGTGCTCAGGGCCGGCAGGAGCTCCGCGCTGTCGAGCGCCTCGACCAGCATGAACAAGCCGGCGACGAGGGGCACGATGCCCCACGACATGTGGCGCAGATAGCGCCAGGGCGCCTCCCGCATGCGCAGCAACACCGCGATGAGGGTCAAGAGGGCGGCAAGGCAGGTCGGGAGACCGAGGCTCATCTGGAAGGTCGAGGCGAGCATCAAGGCTATGGCGGTGGCGGCGACGCCGCAGGCGGCAATTCGGGCACCTGGCGCAAGTTCCGAGGTCTCGACGTCGAGCCTGGGCTTGCCGCGCAAGGTGTCGCGCAGCATGAAGCGCAGCGCCAGATAGGTCGCGCCGATCGACAGGGCGGAAGGCAGGGCGAATCGGGCGATCCAGGCGGGCAGCGCCGGCATGGTGTCGGCGAAGACCACGAGATTGGCCGGATTGGAGATCGGCAGCACGAAGCTCGCCGCATTGGCGATGAAGGCGCAGATATAGAGATAGGGCAGGGGTTCGACGCCCGAGGCTTTGGCCGCCGCATAGACCGCCGGCGTGAGCACCACCGCCGTCGCGTCGTTCGACATGAACACCGTCACCACGGTTCCGACAGCGTAGATCAAGGCGAACAGGCGCCGGGGCGAGCCCTTGGCGTGGAGCGCCGCATGCTGCGCCAGCCAGTCGAACAGACCCTGCTCGCGCGCCACCTCGGCGAGCAGCATCATGCCGATCAGGAAGAGATAGACATCCGTGCCCTTGGCGATGCCGTCGAGCGCCTTGGCGGGAGGCAAGAGCCCGATGAGGACGAG
>JBIOEK010000347.1:0-4682 GCA_044445925.1 Hyphomicrobiales bacterium | reverse complement strand
GAAGCCTTGAGCAGCAGCCACTGCTCCTTCGTCTCGCCCCGGCGAGGTTTCATGCGGACGAGATGCCATCGCCCTTTCAGGCGTTGGCCATGAAGCTCGAAATCGAGATGACCCTTGGCCATCCCCTTATGCGGGTCGTAGGCGGGCGCCCAAGTTCCGCGGTCCCAGACGATCATGGTGCCCCCGCCATATTCGCCCTTGGGAATCACGCCCTCGAAGTCGAGATATTTCAAGGGGTGATCCTCGGTGCGCACCGCCAGGCGCTTCTCGCCGAGCACCAGGCTTGGCCCTCGCGTCACGGCCCAGCTCATGAGGACGCCGTCGAGCTCGAGCCGCAGATCGTAATGAAGCCTGCGGGCCGCATGCTTCTGCACCACGAATTGCCATTTTTGGCGCCGGTCCGCCTTGACCTTGGCCTGCGGTTCCCCGCTGCGCGAGAAATCCCGCTTGCCTCTATACGCCGTCAGCGGATCAGGTCTGCGTGTCATCGCCAGCCCGGTGCGGTCGCGCAGCCGCGCCGTGGATCATGCGCGCCGGCCATCCGTGACTTCCAAGCACGAGAGAGGCCGGCCCATTTCCCGGTTCCGGCCTGGCAGGTGGCCCCGCCCGCACGCCTTCCCGCACCTAATTTCTAGTCGGCATAGTCCGGCTCGGTGCGGTCAAGGATGCGCTTCAACGCCGCGAAATGGTATTCCGCCGCGCTCATCAGCAAGGCGGGATCCTTGGCCTTAGCCTGCTCCCGCACCTTTTCGATGATCTCTTGCGAGACGAAGCGGCGACGCTGACCCGTCCACATCGAGAACATCTGCGTCCGGCAGGCGCGCTCCAGGAAATAGAGCCGATGATAGGCCTGGGCGACGCTCTCGCCTGTCACGACCACTCCGTGGTTGGCGAGCATCAGGATCGGCTTGCCATCCATCAGCTTGGCCATCCGCTCGCCTTCAGCGTGGAGATTGGCAAATCCGCCGTAGCTCGTGTCGTAGGCGATCTTGCCCTCGAACATCAGGGCGCTTTGCCCCGTCATCTCCAGCGTCATGTCCTCGAGCTGCGCGAGCGCCGTGCAATAAGGCATGTGGGTGTGCAGCACGCACTCCGCCCCCGGTATCATCTGATGGATGGGGGCGTGGATGCAGATCGCGGATCGGTCCGCGATCCCCGAGCCGTCGACAATCTCGCCCTCGAAGGTGACTTCAAGCAAGTTGCTTGCCGTCACTTCCGACCAATGCAGGCCGTAGTTGTTGAGAAAGAAGCGACCTTTGCGGCCCGGCACGGTCAAGGTGAAATGGTTGTCGATTCCTTCGTGGAAGTCGTGCATCACGGCGATGCGGTGCGCGGCGGCCATATCGATCCGGGCTTGCCGCCGAGTTTCCACAGCCTCTTCGGTGGGGCGTTCCGTGACAGTTTGCATGATCATCTCCAATGCTGGCACCTAGGGAAACCGGGCGCGGACTGCCTTAAGTAGATAGATTGCTCAGCTTCGACCGCTTGCGAAAGTGCGCGCGGGCGCATCCGGACGATATCCGACCTGTTTGGCGATGGCGAGGATTTGCTGGCGGATCGGGAGAAAACTTCACTTCTTGGCCGGTGATTTTTTGGTTCGCAGCCCGCCCGTCTTGTGCACCTTGGAGCGCGGCTCCGCCAAAGCCGCCCGAAAGCCGACGGGGCTCGAGAACCCGCTCAGCGCATTGGTGGCGGCGAGCCCGAAAAAGCTGGAGCGACTCATGCCGAGCTCCGCCGCACGCCTGTCGACCCGGCCGATCAGGCTTTTCGGCAGGTAGACATTCACCCTCTCCGACGGATCAGGCGGCGCCACGCCCACGATGAAATAAGCCAGGAGGTCGCTGCCCTTGGGAAGCACGATCCGCTCGATCGGCGTCGGCTCAGGAAGCGGCCTGCCATGCTCGGCCAGCGCATCGACCGCTCGCGCCAGGGTGTGCTCCGCCTTCTCGATTGTCTCCTCTTGTGATTTTCCCCCGGCGACGCAGCCGGGAAAATCGGGAAACCACGCGCCAAACGTTCCCTTGGGGCCGCGCTCCAAAACTCCCGGATAGAGCCGCTTTTTCATTTGGCTTCTGCATGGCCTTATGCTATTTCACACACACAATGTGTTGAATCACACACCACCTTAGCATCGACCCGCGTGGGGCGAAAGGGACCGATGGATCGGCAAGGCGAACTCAGCATCATCCGGGCGGCCTACGCCAAGCAGGTTCTCGCCGCCGCGCGCGTCGAGGATGCGCGTCTAGGCGCAGCCTTCAGCGCGACGCGCCGCGAGGACTTTCTCGGGCCTGGTCCGTGGCCGATCCTGCGCTGGCTCAAGGACTACGTCCTGACGCCCGACAACGATCCGGTTTATCTATACACCGACGATCTCATCGGCATTCTGCCCGAACGGCGCATCAACAATGGGCAACCGTCGTTGCATGCGCACCTCATTCACCATGCGTCGCCGGCCGTCGGCGAGCACGTCGTGCATATCGGAACCGGCACCGGCTACTACACCGCGATCTTCGCCCACCTCGCGGGGCCGCCAGGCCGGATTACCGGAATAGAATATGATTGCGAACTCGCTGCGCGAGCCAAAGCCAATCTCGCGCCGCACCCGAACGTCGAAATCGTCGAGGGTGACGGCGCCTTGGTTTCGTTCGGCGAAGCCGATGTCATTTACGTGAATGCCGGCTGCACGCGGCCGGCCGAAAGCTGGCTCGATCACCTCGCCGATGGCGGGCGCCTGATCCTGCCGATGACCTCGGACCAGGGCTTTGGCGCAGCTTCGCCGGAGCGAATGGCGAGCGCCGGCGCCGTCTTTCGAATCGAGCGTCGCGGTAACGACTATTTTGCGACCTGGATTTCGCCGATTGCGATCTTTCCGTTCGCCGGAGGCCGTGACGAGGTCTCTGAACATGCGCTGGCCGAAGCCTTCGCAAAGGGGGGCTGGCGGCAGGTCACACGCCTCTATCGCGATCGGGAGATTCCCGAGGAGCGTTGCTGGCTTCGCGGGTCGGGATGGTGCCTCGCCTACAGCTGACATGCGGGAGCGAGGGCGAGATCCGCTTTGCAGGACCTCAGGCGTCCCCCGCCCCGGCGCGCGCCTTTTCGGCGAGATAGGCCATCGCGGCCTGCACGCCGCCCGTCCGGTGCGGCACGCCCGCGAGGTCGAGCGCCATCTCGACGCCGGCGAGCGCGCCGATGATGGTGAGGTCGTTGGTGTCGCCGAGATGCCCGATGCGGAACACCTTGCCGGCGAGCTTCGAGAGGCCGGTGCCGAGCGAGATGTCGAAATGCGCGAGCGCCGTCTCGCGCAGGCGATCGGCGCTGTAGCCTTCGGGCACCAGCACTGCGGTCAGCGAGGACGAGTAGTCTCCGGGCTCCTTGCACCAGATCTCGAGCTCCCAGGCGAGGACCGCGCGGCGTGTCGCCTCGGCCAGCCGGTCATGGCGCGCGAAGACGTTGTCGAGACCCTCCTCATGCAGCATCTCGATCGCCTCCTTCAGCCCGTAGAGGAGGTTGGTGCTCGGCGTATAGGGAAAGAAGCCTTGAGCGTTCGGGCGCAGCATCTCGCGCCAGTCGAAATAGAGGCGCGGCAGCCTGGCGCTGTCATTGGCCTTCAAGGCCTTGTCCGAGACGGCCGTGAAGGAGAGGCCTGGCGGCAGCATCAGGCCTTTCTGGGAGCCGGCAACCGTGACGTCGACGCCCCATTCGTCATGGCGGTAATCGATGGAGGCGAGCGAGGATATGGTGTCAACGAGGAGGAGCGCCGGATGGCGTGCCGCATCGATCGCCTTGCGCACGCCTTCGACCGGCGAGACGCAGCCGGTCGAGGTCTCGTTATGGACGATGCATACGGCCTTGATGGCGTGCGCCTTGTCCTCGCCGAGCCTTGCCTCGATCGCCGAGGCGTCGGCGCCCGAGCGCCAATCGGAGGCGATGAATTCCGCGACGAGGCCGAGCTTCACGGCCATGTTCCGCCACAAAGTCGCGAAATGCCCGGTCTCGGCCATCAGCACCTTGTCGCCGGGCGAGAAGAGATTGACCAAGGCCGCCTCCCAGGCGCCGGTGCCGGAGGCCGGATAGATGATGACGGGTGAGGAGGTCTTGAACACCGATTTGATGCCGGCGAGCACGTTGCGGCCTAGCCTCTCGAAATCTGGGCCGCGATGATCGATGGTCGGATAGCTGATCGCCCGCAAGATGCGGTCGGGAACCGGCGTCGGGCCGGGGATCTGCAGGAAATGGCGCCCCGCCACGCGGCGCGTATTGCTCATGCCGGTCGTCCTCAGCTCTCGAGCTTCGGCTTGTTTCATCCCTGGTGCGGCGTGATCAAGTCAAGATTTGAACGAGATGTGGATAACACGATCGTGCGCGTCCCTTCTCCCGTTTACGGGAGAAGGGACGCGTACAGTTGTTTGCGCCTCCTTACCAAGCCTGTAGTACAGCGTTTCCTTGGTTCGAGTCATATGCGGCCCTCAGCGATCCCCGTTTGGGGTCGTCCCGGACGCGATGCAGCACGAAGTGGTGAATCGCAGATCCGGGGCCTAGGCGGCGGCGGTTGCGCTGGCCCTTGGATCCCGTGTCTGCGGCGCATCATTTCGTGCTGCGTCGCGCACGGGATGACCCCAAGGATTGCCGCCATTTTCACAGAATCGCTCCTGTAGTCTTGTTCTTGGCGGCAAGGACATGCG
>JBIOEK010000346.1:0-4683 GCA_044445925.1 Hyphomicrobiales bacterium | reverse complement strand
CCGTTTTTCGAGGCGAAATTGGCATGGTCGAAGAGCGGAGAGTTGAAGCCCGCATAGTCCCAGTCGATAAGCCACAGCCTATCGCCGTCATCGATCAGGTTCCCGGCGAGGAGATCGTTGTGGCAGAAGGCAAGGTCGACCGGCCCGATCAGACCTTCGAGTCGCAGCGCGATCCCGGAAAGGCGCGGCAGCTCGGAGCTCCAGCGGCTTTTGCCCTCGCGCAATGTCGCGGCGTAGTCGCGCAGCACATGGAAGGGCCAGAACATCAGGACCGGGCCGCGCAGGTGCTCGATCATCCTCGTATGGCAGGCGCGGACGAGCTCGACGACGCGCGGCAGCATCCCCTCCTCGCGCATGATCTCCGGCGTCAGCGTACGCCCTTCGATGAAGGAGACGACGAGCGCGCCCTTCTCGTGATGCACGACCTTGGGCGAAAGACCCGCCGCATAAGCCGCGAGCGAAGCCGCGCGCTCATTGAAGCGCATCACCTGGTGCTCGAGGATATCCTCGCCGATGCGCACCACGAAGCGCGCCCCGCCCCGGCGCACGACGAAATTGGCGTTGGTGAGCCCTCCGCCAAGCGGCTCGGCAGTGACGGGACCGCCCCAGAAGGACAGGCCTTCGGCGATGGTCTTTGGGTGCTTAGGGTCCGTGCCGGCCACCGGGCTCGCTTTCGAGGATGATGCTGAAGCTTACGTACCCGCATTCACGGGAGCATGTCACGGGGGCGGCCGGGTGCGCCCGCTACCTCGCTCATTCATCGGCCTTGCCTGGGAGGGCTTGCAACACGCGCTCGATCTCGGCGGGGACGAGCTCCATGACCAGCAATTCGAGATCCAAGGCGATCACGATCTCGTCTTCGACAATGAGAACACGCAGCGTATTCACGGGAATGCAGCCTTGGCGGTCGCGGGGGTGGGACTGGACCGCTTTGTCATCAATGCATTGGAAGATAGAAAGTTTCGACGCTTGTATCTGGCATGTGGCATACGCCCGCCTCAATCGATGGCTATATGAACTTCACGGTCTCCGTGGAGGCGCCCATCGGCGCGCCAGCCTCTCATCCCCTGCGGTCATTGGCCCCCCGATCGGGCACGGAAGCAGGGCATGGCAGCCGAATCCTCGGGCCGGAATGGGCGCAACCGTATTCTCGCGGCGCTCGGGACAGCGGACCACGCGCTTCTCGAACCCCATCTCGAGGAGATTTCCCTCAAGCTCGGGGCGCTCCTCCAGGAGGCGGGTGCCGAGGTGGAGCATGTCTATTTTCCCCATGACGGCATGATCTCGCTTCTCGCCGTGATGACGGACGGCCAGGCTATCGAGACCGCGACGGTCGGCAGAGAAGGCGTCGTCGGAGCCATGGCGGCGTTCGGCAAGAGGCTTGGCTTCACGAGGGCGGTCGTGCAGGCGCCGATGACGGCGTCGCGCATTGCCAGCAGGCATTTTCGGGCCGCCGCCCAGAAGAGCAAGGGCATCGGCCCGCTGATGGTGAGCTATAACGAGCTGCTCCTGGCGCAGATCCAGCAGACGGCCGCATGCAACGCGCTACACAGCATGGAAGCTCGCCTCGCCCGCTGGCTGCTCCAGACCCGGGATCGGTGCGATGGCGACGCGCTTCCGCTCACCCAGCAATTCCTTTCGGAGATGCTGGGCGTGCGGCGGACCACGGTCAACCTGGTGGCCCGCCAGCTCGAAAAGGCAGGGCTCATTCAAAATCGCCGGGGCCGCGTTATCGTCCTCGACCGCAAGGGGCTCGAGGACGTGGCCTGCGAGTGCTACGCCATCGTGCGCGACCAGCTGAGCGCGCCGCTGCCCGAGATTTCGAGCTGATCCACGCCGCGCCGGCGGATCCGGGTAGCCTTGACGGATCGCGGCCCCAGCGAACCAAATTTCGGTCTCCAGGGATCTGGCCCGGTCGAGGCCCAGGGACTCGATTTCGCAAAGGTCACGCGGATTTCGGTTTCGGCGCCTGGCGTTCCTGTCTAGCATCGCCGAGCATGACGCGTCGCTTGGCGTCTTTGCGCCCATAGGCGCGCATGTAGCAAAGTCGTGGCGATCTCGCTCGGGATGGAGACGGCCTATGCGATGGGGAGGCATTGCGGCAGCGGTCATCTTCGTCCTGGCCTGCCTCGTGGCGCTGGGGCTCGCGAGCGACTTCCTGGTCGATTGGCTATGGTTCTCGGCCGTCGGATATTTCGGCGTCTTCTGGACCATCTTCCGGGCCAAGGCCGTCCTGTTCCTTGCGGTTCTCGCCGTCTCGACCGCGGCGCTATGGGCGAACGCGGCGCTCGCCTCCCGCTTCGCAAGGCCGCGCCAGCCTTGGCTTCCGGCGGCCGCGGGCGGCGGGTCCGCGAGCGGCCGGACCTTGCCCGAGACTTTGCTCGCGCTCCTCGGACCTGCGCCCGCGCATCGTCGCTGGAATTTCGCGGTGGCCTGCGCCGCCCTCCTGATCGGCGCGCTCATCGCCTGGGCCGAGACCGGCAACTGGGATGTGGCGCTGAGCTTCATTCGCCAGGTGCCCTATGGGCAGAGCGACCCCCTGTTCGGCAAGGATATCGGCTTCTATCTGTTCTCGCTCCCAGCCTATGTGGCGCTCAAGAACTGGGCGCTTTGGACGCTCCTGCTGAGCGCCATGGCCGCCGCCGCCGTCTATTGGGTGCATGGCGAGATCACGCTCGACCAGGGACGCTGGCGGATTTCGTCCGCGGCCGTCGCCCACGCCTCCGCGCTGTTCGGACTCTACTTCGCGGTGAAGGCCTGGTCCTATGGGCTCGACCGCTATCTCTTGCTCTATGGCGACAACGGCGTGGTCGCGGGGGCTAGCTACACCGACATCCATGTCGAGCTGCCCGTGCTCTATGGGCTGATGGGGCTTGCCTGCGTCGCCGCACTCCTCTCATGGGCCAATCTGCGGCTGCGCGGCTGGAAGCTTCCCGCATCCGGCGTGGCGCTCCTCTTCGGAAGCTCGTTCCTACTGGCGCAGCTCGTGCCGGCGCTGTTCCAACGCCTCTACGTCAAGCCGAGCGAGCTGCAGCTCGAGGCAGGCTACATCCAGCAGAACATCACCTTCACCCGGGAGGCCTTCAACCTGCGGCAGGTCACGGTCAAGCCCTTCCCGGTCGAGGAGGGGCTCAGCTTCCAGTCGCTCGAGGACAACCGCGCCACCATCGACAACATCAGGCTCTGGGACTGGCAGCCCTTGATGGACACCTACGCCCAGCTGCAGGAGATCCGCACCTACTACAAGTTCCACGATGTGGACGTCGATCGCTACGAGCTCGACGGCTCCTATCAGCAGGTGACGCTGTCGGCCCGCGAGCTCGAGCCGTCGCTCTTGCCGTCGAACGCTCAGACCTGGCTCAACCTGCATGTGCTGTTCACCCACGGCAACGGGGTGGTCATGTCGCCGGTCACGAGGAAGTCCCCCGAAGGGCTGCCGGTCCTCTATTTGCACGACATTCCCCCGATCGCCTCCGGCGGCCCGTCGATCAGCGAGCCGCGCATCTATTACGGCAGCGCGACCGACAGCTATGTGCTGGTCAAGACGAGCACGAAGGAGTTCGACTATCCCAAGGGCAAAGACAACGTCTATGCGGCCTATGAGGGCGCGGGCGGCGTGTCGATAGGCAACGCCGCGCGCAGGAGCCTCTTCGCCTGGTATTTCGACGATCCGAACATCCTGCTCAGCAGCTACGTCACCGACTCCACGCGCATCCTGTTCCGCCGCAGCGTCGCGGAGCGGGTGGGGACGATCGCCCCGTTCCTGCGCCTCGACCATGACCCCTATATGGTGATCAGCGAGGGCCGGCTCTTCTGGATACAGGACGCCTACACCACGAGCCGCTGGTTCCCCTACTCAAAGCCCCTTCCAGAGGGGGGGCCGAACTACATCCGCAACTCGGTGAAGGTCGTCATCGACGCCTATAATGGCAGCGTCGACCTCTACGCGGCGGACCCCTCCGACCCGGTGCTCTCGACCTACCGCCGCATATTCCCCAGGCTGTTCAAGCCGCTCGAGGCCATGCCCCCCGATCTCAAGAAGCATATCCGCTATCCCGAGGATCTCTTCCTCATCCAGGCGGAGATGTATCGCGCCTATCACATGGACGCGCCGGAAGTGTTCTACAACCGGGAGGACCTGTGGCAGTTCCCGAGGGAGCCGGCCGGCATCGGCGGCTTCAGGGGCGGTGGCGCCACCAAGATGCCCCCCTACTACATCAACATGCGCCTGCCGGGCGAAGCTCGCGCCGAGTTCTTCCTGATGCTCCCCATGGTGCCGAGCCAGCGCGAGAACATGATCGCCTGGCTCGCGGCCCGCTGCGACGCGCCCGATTACGGCAAGCTCATCGTCTACGAGTTTCCTAAGGACAAACTCGTCTACGGGCCCTTCCAGATCGAGGCGCGCATCAACCAGAACACCGAGATCTCCCAGCAGCTGTCGCTTTGGAACCAGATGGGCTCGCGGGTGATCCGCGGGAACCTGCTCGTGGTCCCGATCGAGAACTCGATTCTTTACGTGTCGCCCCTCTATCTGCGTGCCGAGACCGGCCAGCTGCCGGAGCTCAAGCGGGTGATCGCGGCCTATGACGACCGTGTGGTGATGGAGGAGACGCTCGCCGGCGCCCTGGCGGCGCTGTTCAAGGAAAGCGCTCCGGCGCAGCTCCTGCCTTCGGCGCCGGCCGG
>JBIOEK010000345.1:0-4702 GCA_044445925.1 Hyphomicrobiales bacterium | reverse complement strand
GCTCGTCGACCTGATCGTGGCGCTCGAGCCGACATTCGGGGGCATCAATCTCGAGGACATCAAGGCGCCCGAATGCTTCGAGGTCGAGGAGCGTGCGCGCGCCCGCATGAAAATCCCTGTCTTCCATGACGATCAGCACGGCACGGCGATCATCGTCGCGGCGGCGGTGCTGAACGGGCTCGAGATCGCCGGCAAGAAGCTGGACGGCGTCAAGGTGGTGGCCTCGGGAGCAGGCGCCGCCGCGCTCGCCTGCCTCAACCTTCTCGTCTCGCTCGGTGTGAAGCGCGAGAACATCTTCGTCTGCGACCTCGAGGGCGTCGTCTATCAGGGCCGCGAGAAGCTGATGGACCGCTGGAAATCCGTCTATGCGCAGAAGACGGAGAGCCGCGTGCTCGGCGACGTCATGGGCGCGGCCGATGTGTTCCTCGGCCTCTCGGCAGGCGGGGTGCTCAAGCCCGAGATGGTGGCGAAGATGGCGCAGAAGCCGCTCATCCTCGCTCTCGCCAATCCCTATCCGGAAATCCTGCCCGAGCAGGCGTTGAAGGCCAAGCCCGACGCCATGATCTGCACCGGGCGCTCGGACTATCCGAACCAGGTCAACAACGTCCTGTGCTTTCCCTATATCTTCCGCGGCGCGCTCGATGCGGGCGCGACCACCATCAACGAGGAGATGAAGCTCGCCGCGGTGCGCGCCATCGCCGAGCTTGCCCGCATGGCGCCCTCCGACGTCGTGGCGCGCGCCATCGGCGGGGAGGCGCATACTTTCGGGCCCCAATCCCTGATCCCGAGCCCCTTCGACCCGCGCCTGATCTTGTGGATAGCGCCGGCCGTCGCCAAGGCTGCGATGGAAAGCGGCGTCTCGCGCCATCCGATCACCGATATGGAGGCCTATAAGGACAGGCTGTCGCGCTTCGTCTTCCGCTCGGGCTTCATCATGAAGCCGCTCTTCCAGCGCTGCAAGGAGAGCCTGCGGCGGGTGATCTACGCCGATGGCGAGGATGAGCGGGTGCTGCGCGCCACGCAGGTCGTGCTGGAGGAAGGGCTCGCCAAGCCCATCCTGATCGGGCGCCCGGCGGTGGTCGAGGCGCGCCTCAAGCGCTACGGCCTCTCGGCGCGGCCGGGCAAGGATTTCGAGCTCGTCAACCCGGACGACGATCCCCGCTACCGCGACTACGTCACCGATTATGTCAGGCTCGCGGGGCGCTCGGGGATCACGCCGGATGCCGCGCGCAACCTCGTTCGCACCAACGCTACCGTGATCGCGGCCCTGGCGCTGGCGCGCGGCGACGTGGATGCGATGCTGTGCGGCCTCGAGGGCCGCTTCCCCTCGCGCATCCGCCACATCCGCGACATCGTGGGACTGGCGCCAGGCGTGCGCGGGCTATCGGCGATGAGCCTCGTGATCACCTCGAAGGGCGCCTATTTCCTCGCCGACACCCATGTGCGCGCCGAGCCTAGCGCCGAGGAGATCGCCGATATGGCGATTCTCTGCGCCTCGCATGTCCGCCGCTTCGGCCTCTCTCCGAAGATCGCGCTGCTCTCGCATTCGGATTTCGGCGCCGCCGACACGGAATCGGCCCTCAAGATGCGCAAGGCGCTGGGGCTGGTGCGCGCCATGCAGCCAGATCTCGAGATCGACGGCGAGATGCAGGCCGATACGGCGCTCTCCGAGATGATCCGCGATCAGGTTTTGCCCAAAGCCCGCTTCCAGGGGGAGGCGAATGTCCTCATCATGCCCAATCTCGACGCCGCCAACATCGCCTTCTCGCTGATCAAGGTGCTCGCCGACGCGCTGCCTGTCGGCCCCATCCTGATGGGGGCGGCGAAGCCCGCCCATATCCTCTCGCCTTCGGTCACTCCGCGCGGCATCGTCAACATGACGGCCGTCGCCGTGGTCGAGGCGCAATCGCGCGAGATGTCGGATACGGCTTAGCAGACCGCTCGAACCTACCTGCCCCAGCGCAGCGCCGCCGTATGCACGGGGGCGTCCCAGAGCGCCGCGTCGCCCTCCTCGAGCAGCGAAACCGTGATTGAGGCGCCCGCCATGTCGAGCGAGGTGACATAGGATCCGACGAGAGCGCGCGTTGCCTTGATCCCCGCCGCCTCGAGGATTTTCGCCGCCTCGTGGTAGAGGAGATAAAGCTCGATCGAGGGCGTGGCGCCAAAGCCGTTGACGAAGAGGATCGCTTCGCTGCCGCGCTTCGCCGCGAGATCGCCGAGAATGGCGTTGGTCATCTCCTGCGCGATGGCGTGGGCGCAGGCGAGCTTGACGCGCCGGCGGCCGGGCTCGCCATGAATGCCGACGCCCATCTCCATCTCGTCCTCCCCGAGAGCGAAATTCGGCCTGCCGGAAGCTGGTAGCGTGCACGAGGTGAGGGCGACGCCCATGGAGCGCGTGCGGCGGTTCACCGCCTGTCCGAGCGCCTGGAGATCGGCGCGACGGAGGCCCTTTTCGGCCGCGGCGCCGACGATCTTCTCGACGATCAAGGTGCCGGCTACGCCGCGCCGGCCTGTCGAGTAGATCGAGGTCTCGACCGCGACGTCGTCGTCGGTGACGATGGTGACGCAGCGTCCCTCGGTCATCTCGGCGGCCATCTCGAAATTCATCACGTCGCCCTCATAATTCTTGACGATCAGGACGACGCCCGCTCCCTGGTCGACCGCGCCGATGGCCGCCAGCATCTGGTCGGGCGTCGGCGAGGTGAAGATCTGTCCGGGACAGGCCGCATCGAGCATGCCGAAACCGACGAAGCCCGCATGCAGCGGCTCGTGTCCCGAACCGCCGCCGGAGATCAGCGCCACCTTGCCTTGTGTCAAGGTCCGGCGGCGCAGGAATTTGCGCTCCTCGCCGAGGGCGACGATGTCCGCATGAGCGGCCGCGAAGCCGTCGAGACTTTCGGCGAGCAGCGTCTCCGGCGAGTTGAGAAACTTCTTCATCGTCTCCTCCCTGGTCGCTCGTCCAGGACGAATAGGGGCTCTCCAGGACCGAGCTTTTCTCCGCGTCCCTCCCGGAAGGGCCGGGACCTCAATCGCCGCGCCGCAACAGCCGCAACAGGCGCCGTGCCATTTCCCGCACGAGCTCGTCGAACTCGCGGTTCTTCCCTTCGTCCCCGAAGTCGAAGACCTCGAGCCGCAGGATGCGCAAATTCGGGCCGCTGCGCGCTTGCTTCAGCCGGTTCGGATGCGCCTGTGCGAAGGCCTCGAGAAAGGTGCGCTTTTCGGCGGGCGCGAAATGGCAGATCTCGAAAATGATCTCGAGATGCGGCGCCGGGATGGGCACCGGATAGGCGGGGTTCGAGATGTGCGAGACGAAGCTGCGGTTCTTTCCGAGCGCGGTCGCGAGCCTCTGGCGGGTGCCCGAAGGGCGCCGATCGAGAATGTTGCGAAGGATGGTCTTGTAGGCCTCGACGTGAACGGTCTTGAGGTCCCGGCCTTCCGCGTCGTTCATCGGCGTTTCCCGGAAAGATCGATGCGCGCGATCGCTTGCTTGACGCGCGCCAGCCCCGCCGGGGCGACCGACAAGGCCCGCAACCCCGTCGCCAGCAGGGCTTCGACGAGCCGCGGCTCGCCGCCCGCATCGCCGCAGAGGCTGACCTTCCGCCCTGTCGCTGCGCCGTGGGCGGCGACCTGTGCGATCAGCCGGAGCACCGCCGGATGGGCCGGATCGTTGAGGGAGGAGACGGCGTCGCTGTCGCGCGCCGCCGCCATCACGTATTGGGTGAGGTCATTCGACCCGATCGAGAAGAAGGCCGCGTCGAAGGCCTCGATCATGATGGCGGCGGCCGGGACCTCGACCATGATGCCGAGCGGTGGCCGGCGGCAGTCGATTGCCTCCGATCGCAACGCAGCGACCGTTTCGTCGAGATGGCGCTGCGCTTCGGCGAGCTCGCCCGGCACCGTGACCATCGGCAGCATCACCTCGATCGCGCCGTGTGCCGCCGCCCGACAAAGCGCCCTGAGCTGCACGCGAAATGGCTCGGGCTTGGCGAGAGACAGGCGAATGCCGCGCAGGCCGAGGAAGGGATTGGCCTCGTGATCGAGGGTGAGGCCTCTGATCGGCTTGTCCGCTCCAGCGTCGAGCGTGCGGATGGTCACGCGCTTGCCGTCAGCCCATTCGGCAATGCGCCGATAGACGCGATATTGGGTCTCTTCGTCCGGCAGCTCGTCCTTGCCGTGGAACAGGAATTCGGTGCGCACGAGCCCGACGCCGTCGCAGCTTCTAGGGTCAAGCCGGTCGATCTCGGCAGGATCTGCGATATTGATCAAGACGGCGATCGGCGTGCCGTCGGCGGTCGCGGCCGGGCCCATCCGGAAGGCGTCCGACGCCACCTCGGCCCGCCTTGCCGCCCGCAGGCGCGCCGCGAAGGAGCGGCGGGTCGAAGGCATGGGATCGAGGCACAGAATCGCGCTTTCGCCGTCGATCAAGGCTTCGCCATCACCGGCCACGCATTCGAGATCGAGCCCGATGCCGACGAGCATCGGTATGCCGTGGGCACGCGCCAAGGTCGCGACATGGCCGGAGGCGCTGCCGCGCGTCAGCGCGATGCCGCCGCCTTGGCTCCAGTCGGTCGCGAGAAAACGCGACGGGGTCAGATCCTCGGCGAGCACGATGGCGCCCGCAGGCAGTCCGGGTTCCCCCATGCGGCCCAAAAGAGCGCCGAGAACCCGGTCGCGTATGTCGCGAAGGTCGCTGGCCCTGGCG
>JBIOEK010000344.1:0-4747 GCA_044445925.1 Hyphomicrobiales bacterium | reverse complement strand
TGATCTTCGGCATCGCAGGAGCCTAGCGTCTCTCCCAAGGTCGGGGAAGCACCGATGGCGAATGGGCCGTTCGCCCTCAGCGGAGATTTTTGCGATACTCGCGCCGCAATAGAGTGGAATCGCGATGCACAAGATAAGGCTCATCCATATCGGTCTCGGCAGCTGGGGCTTCGACTGGGCGCGCAACGTCCTGCCTCGCCACCCCGATGTCGAGGTCGTGGCCTTTGTGGACCAGGATGAGGCCGCGCTGCTGCGGGCGCAGGCGGAGCTCGGCGCCTCGCCCGCTGCCTGCTTTGCCGAGATGGCTGGCGCCTTGGGGGCGGTCGCCGCCGATGCCGCCGTCATCTGCCTGCCCGTCCCGCTGCACGCGCCCGCCGCCGCGCAGGCGCTCGCCGCGGATAAGCATGTCGTGGTCGAGAAGCCGTTCACCCAGACGCTGCGGGAGGCCGCCGACCTCGTCGCTCTTGCCGAAGCCAAGCGGCGCGTCCTGATGGTCAGCCAGAACTACCGTTTCTTTCCGGCGCCCATGATGGCCGCCGAATTCGTGCGCAAGCGCCATTTCGGCAAGCTCGGCCAGATCAAGATCGACTTTCGGCGCAACGCCATGGCTGGGGGCCATGGCTATCCGGGACTGGCGCACCCGCTCCTCGTCGACATGGCCGTGCATCACTATGACCTTGCCCGGATGATCGTCGGGGAAGAGCCGGTCGAGCTCTCCTGCCGCAGCTGGAACCCCGCCGGAAGCCCGTTTTCGGGCGACGCTTCGGCAGCGATCGTGCTCACCTTTCCGAGCGGCGTCGCGATCAGCTATCGCGGCAGCTGGGTGGACCAGGCCCCGCAGACCGCCTGGGCCGGCGAATGGCAGATGGATTTCGAGGAGGGCTCGGTGCTCTTCACCTCGCGTTCGGGCGGGCCGAACCGGCGGACGGGTGATCGGCTGATGACCAGGCGGCTGAACGGCAAGCTCGAGGCGCAGGCGCTGCCTGCGATGAAGCTCTATGGCCGCAAGGGGGTTCTGGCCGCCTTCGCGACGGCGATAAGGACGGGAAAGGAACCACCCGACTTTCCCTCGGGCCGCTCGAATCTCGGAACGCTTGCCATCATCGAGGCGGCGCTCAGCTCGTCCTCGGCCCAAGGGGCTTCAATGCGCATCGCTTCCATGCGCATCGCAGATCACCTCGCCTCTTCCTCGAAGGAGCCCGCCCGAACATGAGCACCAAGCCTCGCATTCGCATCTGGAACGAGTACCGGCACGAGCGATCGAATGCCGAGGTGGCCGCAGTCTATCCCGGGGGGATCCATGCCGCAATCGCTGCGGGCCTCGCGGAGCATGATCTTTCGGCTGCGGTCTCGACGCTCGACGAGCCCGAGCATGGCCTCGGCGAGGCCGCGCTCGCCGAAACCGATGTCCTCCTCTGGTGGGGTCACAAGGCCCATGACGAGGTCGATGACGGCGTCGTCGAGCGGGTGATCCGCCGCGTGCATGCCGGGATGGGCCTGATCGCCTTGCATTCGGCCCATTACTCCAAGGTCTTCCGCCGGCTGATGGGCTCGCCCTGCACGCTGCAATGGCGCCATGACGGCGAAAGGGAGCGGCTCTGGGTCGTGTCTCCGGCGCATCCGATCGTCGAGGGAGTCGGCCCCTATATCGAGCTCGCCAAGGAAGAGATGTACGGCGAGCCCTTCGGCATACCGGCGCCGGAGGAGCTGATCTTCATCTCCTGGTTCAAGGGTGGCGAGGTGGTGCGCAGCGGCGCCACGTTCCGCCGCGGGCTCGGCCGCATCTTCTATTTCCGCCCGGGGCACGAGACCTTCCCGACCTATCTCGATCCGAAAATCCGGCGGGTGATCGTCAATGCCTGCCGCTGGGCGGGGCCGGACATGGCGATCGGCGATGCGCCGGCGAACCGGCAAATGCCACCCATCGAGCAAATTGGGGGGTGATCCTTTGTCATGGCCGCCACAAGGGGCCACAAGGGCAGCCATGACAGGAGAGGGCCTCTACCGCCGCGGCGTGATCCCGTAGCGGATGCCGGTGGCCTGGGCCTCGAGGCTCTCGAAGGTGATCGCATAGGTCTCGTTGTCGCCGGAGCCGCCGCCCCAGGCGAGCAGGCCCTCGACCTTGCCGGGCGCTCCGGGAGCTGCCTCGGCGAACACATAACCGTCCTGGTGCCTGAAGAAGGAGCCGTCATCCGGGAAGTATTGCAGATAGGCGCGCACCTTGCCGGTCTCGACGCTGAGGGTCAGCACCGAGTCGGCGCCCTGAGTGTAGACCGATTTCGAGATGTCGTAGGTCCGAACGGCGCCCTCGAGGCTGTCGATGCCGCCTTCCACCGCCTTGGCTCGCGAGGGGTATTTCAGGTAACCGTTGCGCGCCTTGCCTTTGGTGGGCGGTAGGTCGGCCGCCCAATTGGCGGGGTGCGCGGGCGCGGCTTTCGCCGACACGGCAGGCGAGGCTGCGGCATCGGGCGCCTGTCCATCGCCGGGCGCCATGCCTGCTGGCGGCTTCACCGGATCTCCCTCGGTCCTTTGCGGCGCGCTCGCGCTGAGCCAGATGACGGCGGCGATGAGCGCCAGCGCGCCGCCGATCAGGATCTTCCGCATCCTCGTCAGCTCTGCCGCCCGTCCCCGTGAGGCGCGGCAATCACGCCCCGAGCACCGCATTCGCCTCATCGAGCGCGAAGGCGAGGCGGTTCGCGGCGCGCTTGGCCGCAACCGCGACGAATTTCTCTTCGTCGGTCCCGTCCTTCGTCGACGCCAGGCGGCGCAGCGCGTCGAGGACCGGATAGGGCGATTGGCCGAGCGCAGGATCCGGCTCGAACCGGTCCCCGCCCGTATAGTCCATCGGCACCATGGCGCGCGACACGGCGATCAGGCGCGCATTGATCCGCTCCGCCTCCTCGTCGGAGTTGGTCCCTGCCGCGCGTGCGGCAAGCGAGGAGGCCCTGTCGCGCAGCGTCCCGATGCGGGAAGCGAGCGGCTTGAGGTCGAAGCGGCCGTCGAGCTTCGTCTCGAGGGCGCCGATCTCATCGCCCAGGGCCTGCGCATGCGCCGCGTAGTCGAGCGGCAGGATGCGATCGGTCAAGAGGCGCCAGAGCGCGTGCACATAGACGCGCGTGTCCCTGACCAGCAGCTCCGGGTCCATCTTGTCGAGCGTGTCGTCCGGCGTATGCCACCACCAGCCGAAGCCCGCGCCCTTGCGGTTCGTGCCGCCGAGGAGCGCGCCCATGACGTTGTCGTCGCCGCCGAGCGGCTGCTCGCCCATGCCCATGAATATGGACGGCACCCCGATGCCCCAGAAGGATTGGTCGCCGGCCCGGCTCATGCGGTGGCGCTCGAGCCTCTGATCGCCCTGTCGCAGCACGGCCTCCGCGCCGAGTCCGTAGAGCTCGGCGGAGGCGAGTGCGTCCGTCATCACCGTGTTGCCCTTGGCGCCGGTCGAATCGACATTGACGTGCACGGCGCAGCTTCTCGCGAGCTCTTCCCAATGGTTGTCCGCGTACCAGGTCGAGCCCGAGTAGCGGCCATGGGAATGCCCGGACCAGAAGCATAGCCTGAGGCCCCGCCGCAAGCGCGCCCGCTCCGGTGCGAGGAGCCGGGCGACCTCCAGCATGGTGGCGTTGGCGCCGCCATTGTCCATCACGCCGAGATGCCAGGTGTCGTGATGGCCCGAAAACATGACGAAGCTCTCGTCCTTCGCGGCGTCGTCGCGCCGGAGCCCGGCCTCGAGGATCGGGGTCTTGCGCCATCTGGTGTCGACCTCGGCGTGCAGCACGGCCTCCACTTGCTCGCCCGCCTGGACGCGCCGCTTCATGGCGTCGCCATCCGCCTTGCGGACGCTGAGCACGGTGGTCGACGGCAACCTGCCGCGCGTCTCGTCGGTCGGGCTGCCCCAGACCGGGGAGATGCACATTTCGTGGAGGTGCTCGTGCGGGCTGATATGGATCTGTCCGACAGCGCCCGCCTGCGAGGCGCGCAGCGACGCTGCCGGATTGGCGATGTGCTCGAGGAGCACGATCTTGTCGCGCGCGTCGAGCCCCGCGAAGTCCTTGGTGCTGCCCGCGCCCGCATAGACGAGCTTGCCGCGGACCCCCTCCGGCGGCGAAGGGCGCGAGAACGAATGGGTGATGCAATCAGGCGTCAGCCCGTCGACCTCGAGACGCGCCTTTCCGGGCAGGCTGATATAGGCGTCATGCAGGGTTAGCTTGGTCTTCAGCCCATAGCCGTCGAGGCAGGCTTGCAGGTAGCGGAAGCTTTCGAGCTCCTCGGGCGTTCCGGAGAGCTTCACCCGGCGGGCGAACTCCTCGAGGTGGCGCATCATCGCCTTGGCGCTCACCGCTCCCGCGAGCCTTTCGATCGTCTCGTCGGCCATGATCGTCTCCCTTTGAAAATGCGAGGCCCGGCCGGCCTCCCGGGCGTGACCCTCTGGGTGGCGGCGATCGCTCGCATGCGGCCTTTGCGTGCCTACCCCAAGCCTAACCGAAGCGTCCGGTTTGTCACCGTCGGCTGCTTGCATGGCTGGTGGGCCGATCACGGGGGCCGGAATGGCGCCTTCCCAGGGAAACGGCCGACGCTGATCGTCTCCCTCCCCCCGCGAAGCGCCTACGATATTCACACATCTTCTCCGATGCAGAACAAGGAAGTCGCGGCGGCGAGGGCCACCTCTCCCCTCGCGGGAGAGGTCGGACTCGCTCGCAGCATCCCCATACGATCAGCGTCGGCAGCGAGCGAGCCGGGAGAGGGGGAC
>JBIOEK010000343.1:0-4750 GCA_044445925.1 Hyphomicrobiales bacterium | reverse complement strand
GGCCTTGAGCGTGGTCGAGCGGCCGACGCCGTTGCGGCCGAGCAAGGAGACCACCTCGCCGGAAGCGACCTCGATGGTGACGCCCTGCAGGATGTGGCTCTTGCCGTAATAGGCGTTGAGGTCGCGCACCTCGAGCATCTACAGCGCCTCCTCGCCGAGATAGGCTTCCCTGACGGCGGCATTGCCGCGGATCTCGTCGGGGGTGCCGCTGGCGATGATCTTGCCGTAGACCAAGACCGAGATACGGTCGGCGAGGCCGAAGACGACGCTCATATCGTGTTCGACGATCAGCAGCGTGCGCCCTTCGCTGATGCGGCGGATGAGATCGACGGCGAGCTCGGTCTCAGCACGGCTCATGCCGGCCGTCGGCTCGTCGAGCAAGATGACATGGGCGCCCCCCGCAATGGTGATGCCGATCTCGAGCGCGCGCTGCTCCGCATAGGTGAGCACGCCGGCAGGGATGTCCTTGCGGGCGGCGAGATTGATGGCCGCCAACACCTCGAGCGCGCGGGCCTTGACCTCCGCATTGCGCTCCACCGGCCGCCAGAAGGCATATCTCTCGCCCTTGGCCCAAAGCACGGCGCAGCGCAGATTCTCGAAGACGCTCATTCGTTGAAAGATATTCGTCACCTGGAAGGAGCGCGACAGCCCGCGCCGGTTGATCTTGTGGGCCGGCAGGCCGGAGATGGTCTCGCCGTCGAGACGGACCTCGCCCTGGCTCGGCGCGATCAGCCCGCTGACGAGGTTGAACAGGGTCGACTTGCCGGCCCCGTTCGGGCCGATGATGGCGTGGCGCTCCCTGCTCGGGATCGTGAGATCGACACCGCGGATGATCTCGGCCGGCCCGAAGCGTTTCGCGAGCCCGCGGATTTCGAGCGCGGGGGCCCGGCGCAGGAACGCGGCCGGCACGGCGTTTGTCGCGAGCGCCGCGCTCACAGGGCGAGCCCCTTCTCCCGCGCCACGGCGGCGGCGGTGTTCCAAGCCGCCCCGACCAGGCGCCAGGCGTGGCGCAGCAGCAAGGAGCCCCCGATCAGCGCCAGGAACGCCGTCATCCAGGGCAGAGCGCTCCCGCTGTCGAAGGCGAAGCCCGCAATCGTCATCTGGGAGCCTTCGGAGGCCTTGACGAGGAGATGCGCCGCCATCTCGATGATCAGGACGGCACCGCCGAGAGCCAGTGCCAGCGGCACGAGCAGCAGCGCATAGGCGGGAAAGAGCCCGGACAAGGCGCCCGCGCGCCGGATCGGCCCATGCATCATGATGAGGCCGGCGAGCCCGCCAGGGGCATACATCACGGCGGCGATGAACATCAGCCCGAAATAGAGCTGCCACACCTCGGTGACGTCGCTCAGCATCGTCTGGAGATAGGTGACGAGCACGGCGCCCAAGATCGGGCCGATGAAATAGCGCGCCCCGCCGATGAAGGTCGCCAGCAGCACATTGCCGGACTGGGTGGCGCTGAAGAGCGCCGAGTTGGCAAGCTCGAAATTGAGCGCGACGAGGCCGCCCGCAATGCCGGCGAACAGGCCAGAGAGGCTGAAGGCGATATAGCGCAGGACTTGCGGGTTGTAGCCGACGAATTGAGTCCGCTGCGGATTGTCGCGCACGGCATTGCACATGCGCCCGAAGGGCGTGCGGGTGAGCGCATAGATGCAGGCGGCGCAGATGAGGCACCAGGCCGCGATCAGGTAATAGACCTGGATCTGCGGCCCGAAGCTCCAGTCGAAGAGGCGCAGCAGCTTGGTGCGGTTCGTCGACACGCCCTCTTCGCCGCCGAAAAAGGAGCGCAGGATCAGCGAGCTCGACCCGACTAGCTCGCCGAGGCCGAGCGAGATCATGGCGAAGGCAGTGCCGCTGCGCTTGGTCGAGACCCAGCCGAACAGCATGCCGAAGGCGAGGCCCGCGAGCCCGCCGATGAGCGGCATGAGGGGAAGCGGGATCGGCAGCTTGGCCGCGATCGCCGCGTTCATCGCGTGCACCGTGTAATAGGCGCCGAGGCCGTAATAGACGCTATGCCCGAAGGAGAGCATCCCGGTTTGGCCGAGGAGCATGTTGTAGGAGAGCGCGAACACCACCGCTATGCCCATCAGGCTCATCATCGTCAGCGCCGTGCCGGAGCGGAAGATCAGCGGCAGCACGATCAGGAGGAGCCCTGACGCGATCCAGATGCCGTAGGGCGCGAGGCGAGAGAGCGCCGAGGCGCTCGCTGCGGAAGGAGCCGGCGTGGTCAGGGCGCCGCTCATGTCTCCCGGTTTCCGAAGAGGCCGGTCGGCTTGAAGATCAGCACGAGGACGAGGAGGAGATAAGGCAGAATCGGCGCGATTTGCGCCACAGTGACGCGCCACAAGTCATAGAGGAGCGTGCGAGGCTGCGGGCTGAAGCCCGAACCCGCGAAGATGTCGGAGAGCGACAGGTTCATCGAGACCGCGAAGGTCTGCAGGAGCCCGATCAAGAGCGAGGCGAAGAGAGCCCCCTGCAGGGAACCGAGGCCGCCCACGACCACGACCACGAACAGGATCGGGCCGAGCAGGGCCGCCATGCTCGACTGCGTCACCAGCCAAGGGCCGGCAATGACGCCGGCGATGCCGGCAAGAGCCGCGCCGACGCCGAACACCGACATGAAGATCAGCGGCACGTTATGGCCGAGATGGGCGACCATGTGCGGTTGGGTGAGCGCCGCCTGCACGATGAGGCCGATGCGCGTGCGCGTCAGCATGGCGAACAAGCCGGCGAAGATCGCGATCGAGATCACCAGCATGAACAGCTTGTAGGCCGGGTAGTTGGTGGCGAACACCGTGAAGGCCGGGAAGTCGAGCGCCGACGGCACGCGGAAATCGAGCGGCGACTTGCCCCAGACGATTTGCACCAGCTCCTCGATGACGAAGGCCAAGCCGAAGGTGAACAGCAGCTCGGCGACATGGCCATGCCGGTGCACATTGCGCAAGCCGAAGCGCTCGACGAGCGCGCCGGCGCCACCGACGAGAAGAGGCGCGAGGATCAGGGCCGGCCAGAAGCCGGCCCAGCGGCTGATCTGGAAGCCGAAGAAGGCGCCGAGCATGTAGAAGCTCGCGTGCGCGAAATTCAACACCCCCATCATCGAGAAGATCAGCGTCAGGCCGCTTGCCATCAGGAACAGCAAGAGGCCGTAGAGGACGCCGTTGAGGGTCGAGATGATGACGAGTTCCGCCACGCCTCGGTGCTCCGCGCAGGACGGCGCTACCGGACCGCGACGATCCGGCGCGGCGCCGCTTCAGGCATCAGTCGGGACGCGTCATCTTGCAGGTGGTGGGCAGGATCGTATCCTTGGTGTCGACCTTGGCGACCGTCCTCCAGCCCCAGCCGGTATTCTCCTCGTCGAAGGGCTCCTTGGGCCCGCGCTCGCCGAGCGAGACGATATATATGGGCTGGAAGAACTGGTGGTCGTCCTTGCGCATGAAGCCCTCGCCGCCGTCCAAGACCTCGAACTTCATGTCCTCGAGCGCGAGAGCGATCTTGTTGGAATCCGTCGATTTCGCCTTGTCGATCGCAGCAGCCAGCATGCGCATCTCGTTGAAGGCGCGCGGATATTGAATGGAAACGCCGTATTTGGCGCGGAAGGCCTTCTCGGCCGCTTGCGAGGCCGCGTTGTCGATATTGGCCGAGCCTTCCTGGATGGCGAAGACGCGGTGGTTGAGGCCGGTCTGCTTGACCGAGGTCGGTCCGCCTGTGCCGGCGGCGTAATAGGTGTACCAGTTCACCTGCAGGCCGGCATCGGCGGCAGCCTTCAGGAGCAGGGCGAAATCCTGGCTCCAATTGCCGGTGATCACCGTATCGGCGCCCGAGGCCTTGATCTTGGCGATGTAGGGCGAGAAATCGGTCACCTTGAGCAAGGGATGCAGCTCGTCGCCGACGATCTGGATGTCGGGGCGCTTCACCTTGAGCATGGCGACGGCAGCGGTGCGCACGGCCTGGCCGAAGGAATAGTCCTGGTTGATCAGATAGACCTTCTTGATGTCCTTCTGGCCCTGCATATAGTTCGTGAGCGCCCCCATCTTGATGTCGGAATTGGCGTCCCAGCGGAAATGCGCGAAGTTGCACTTCTCGTTGGTGAGCACCGGGTCGACCGCCGCATAGTTGAGGTAGAGCACTTCCTTGCCGGGGTTGCGCTCGTTGTATTTGGCGACCCAATCCGTGAGTGCCGCCGCGACCGAGGAGCCGTTGCCCTGGGTGATGATGCGGGCCCCGGCATCGACCGCCTTCTGCACCTGCACCAGGCTTTCCTGCGGATTGGTCTTGTTGTCGTAGGGCAGGATCTCGAACTTCCTGCCGGCCGCGCCGCCCTTGGCGTTCAGCTCGTCGGCCAGGAACTGGTAGGTCTTGAGGCCGACCTCGCCGACCGTAGCGCCCGGACCCGAGAGCGGATCGATATAGGCGATCTTGATGGTGTCCTCGGCCAAGCACTGGCTACTCGCCAGAACCAGCGCCCCTACACCGAATGCGGCGGCAAGCAATCGCGATGTCATTCGAGCCTCCAATGCGTTTCCCATCTTCCGTGCAGCTTCTCCATGCCGGCCTAGTTTTTGTGCAGGCCCCGGTCTGTTGCCGGCCGGGTAACACTCGCATTGCTTCATGTGGCAAGCAAGCGCCGGGCTCCAGACCCCGGCGCCTGTCATTTGAGCGGGCAGATCTTGCCTTCTGGGTCGACATCGTCCTTGGATAGGGATTGGACGGGCTTGGTCGGGCCGTTCACCTGCACTACCGGATAGGGCAGGAT
>JBIOEK010000342.1:0-4766 GCA_044445925.1 Hyphomicrobiales bacterium | reverse complement strand
CTGCAGCATCGGCAGCGGCCTGATCGAGACGCTGGTCAGGGTGCTCGATGCCGACCCCCCTTTCGAGCACATCCTCATCGAGGCGAGCGGTGTCGCCGATCCGTGGCTCATCGCCGAGATCGCGCTCGTCGAGCCGATGCTGCGCCTCAACGCGGTGATCGTGCTCGCCGAGGCGCAGCGCCTGACGCAGCTCCTCGGCGATCCTCGGGTCGGCGAGACCGTCGCCGCGCAGATCAGGGCAGCCGATATCGTGGTCCTGAACAAGGCCGACCTTGCGGACCCCGCAACGCTGGCTCGCGCGCATGCCGCCGTTGCCGCGATCCGGCCGAAGCTGCGCATCGTGGAGAGCGTGAATGCGCGGCTGCCCGGAAGCCTTCTCGATCTCGGCACGCAGGAGCGCGCCTTGCCGGCGGGGGCGTTTCGGGCCGAGGCGCCATCTCACGAAACCCTCTTCCGCCGCTTCCTCTACCGCCGCCGGGGCGCGTTCCAGCGGGATCGGCTCGAGGAGAGCCTTGTGATGCTGCCGACCTCCCTCTTGCGGCTCAAGGGGTTATGCCGGATGATCGGCGAGCCACGGCCCATGGTGCTGCAGATGGTCGGCCCACGCTGGTCGCTGTTGCCGGTCTCGGCGCAAGCAGAAGCCGGTTGGCCGATTGAACTCGTCGGGATCGGAGCGAAAGCGCTACCCGACGATGGGGAGCTCGGTCGGATTCTCGACGGCGCGCTCGAGCCGCAGGCGGCGGTCATGGCCGTGGGGCGAGCGATGCCGAATGGTCGGTCGACAGGAGACCCTAACGATGATTCGTAAGCTCAACCTATTGGGAATGTGCCTGTCGGCCTTGATCCTCGCTTGCGCATCGCCGCGGGCGCACGCCCAGGCGGCCCCGCCCGTGGTGATCGGGACATCCCAGGTGCCGCGCCATTTCAATGGCGCCATCCAGTCCGGGGTCGCTACCGCCATGATCAGCACGCAGGTCTTCGCCAGCCCGCTTCGCTATGACGAGAACTGGAACCCGCAGCCCTACCTCGCACAGTCCTGGCAGGTTTCTCCGGATGGGCTGACCGTCACGCTGCAGCTCGTCCACAATGCCGTGTTCCATGACGGCCAGCCCGTGACCTCGGAGGATGTCGCCTTCTCGATCGGGCTCATCAAGGCGAACCATCCCTTTAAGACCATGCTCGAGCCGGTTGCCTCGGTCGATACGCCCGATCCCTATACGGTCGTCATTCATCTCTCGCGTCCGCATCCGGCGCTACTCTTGGCGATGTCGCCGGCCCTCATGCCGATCCTGCCCAAGCACGTCTATGCGACCGGCGACATCCAGACGAACCCCGCCAATTTGAAACCCATCGGCTCCGGACCCTTCAAGCTGACCGATTACAAGCAGGGCGAGTATGTCGAGCTCGAGAAGTTCGACAAGTTCTTCATTCCCGGCCGGCCGAAGCTCGACAAGCTGATCTTCAGGATCATTGCCGACGAAAGCAGCATCGTGCTGTCGATGGAGCGCGGCGAGCTCAACATCTTTCCCTTCATCACCGGGGTTCACGATATCGACCGCCTCTCCAAGGCGGAGACGCTGTTCGTCACCCCGAAGGGAAATGAAGGCACCGGGCCTCTCAATTGGCTCGCCTTCAATACCGCAAAGAAGCCGCTCGACGATGTGCGCGTGCGCCGCGCCATCGCCTATGCGGTCAATCGCGAATTCATCGTCGGCAAGCTGATGGGAGGCAAGGCGCAAGCGGCAACGGGTCCGATCGTTCCGACTTCGCCCTTCGCCGAGCCCGGTGTCGAGACCTACAAGATCGATCTTGCGAAGTCCGAGCAGCTGCTCGACGAGGCGGGGTTCAAGAAAGGCGCCGACGGGACGCGCCTGTCGCTGACGATCGACTACCTGCCGGGCGGCGTGGAGCAGCAGAAGAATGTCGCGGAGTATCTGCGGGCGCAGCTGAAGCGCGTCGGCATCGCCCTCGAGGTGCGCTCGGCGCCCGATTTTCCGACCTGGGCGAAGCGCGTCTCGAACTGGGACTTCGATTTGACGATGGATGCCGTGTTCAACTGGGGCGACCCTGTCATCGGCGTGGCGCGCACCTATCTTTCGAGCAACATCCGCAAGGGGGTCATCTGGTCGAACACGCAGCAATACAACAATACGAAAGTCGATGAATTGCTGAATGCGGCGGCGGTCGAAACGGATCCGGGAAAGCGTAAAGCCCTGTACAGCGAGTTTCAGAAGATTGTCGTCTCCGATGTGCCGATATATTTTATCAACGTGCTTCCCTACTACACCGCATTCGACAAGAAACTGACAAACCTGCCGCTCTCGATTTGGGGCGTGATGTCGCCGCTCGACGAGCTCGACTGGGTGAAGCCCTAGCGCTTTTTCGGATAAGATCATGCGCAGAAGCAAAGTGATGGAGGGCTGTGGCGATTCAATCTGAAAGGGTGCCGCTCGCCATCACCGGGCTCCGCGCATGCACGCGCTGACGGCCGCTCTCCAGCGCATCGGCTATGCGCTGGTGCTTATCCTTGCCGTGATCATCTTCAACTTTTCGCTGATCCACCTGGCTCCGGGCGATCCCGCCGACGTGATCGCCGGCGAGATGGGCGGCGCGAGCCCCGAGCTCATGGCCCAGATCCGTCATAGCTACGGCCTGGACCGGAGCTTCCTGGCGCAGCTCCTGATCTATCTCGGCAAGGCGCTGCACGGCGATCTCGGGACATCCTTATACTTCAACTCCCCCGTCACGAGCCTCATCCTGCAGAGGGTGCCGGCCACGCTTCTGCTGGTCGTCACGGCGCTCACGACGGCGATCGTCGCGGGAACGCTGCTCGGAGTTGCCGCCTCGCGCCGGCCGAACGGCCTCGTGAGCCATCTGGTGACGGTGCTCGCGCTCATCGGCTTCTCGGCGCCCATCTTCTGGACCGGGATCGTTCTCATCATCGTCTTCGCCTCGGCTGTTCCGATCTTTCCGGTGGGCGGCATGTACGACGTCACGCGGTCGGGCGGGAGCTTTGTCGGCGGGGCGCTGGACGTCGCCCACCATCTTGTCCTGCCGGCGCTCACGCTGGCGATCGTCTATCTCGCCCAATATAGCCGCCTCGCCCGTGCCTCGATGCTCGAGGTGCTCAGTGCCGATTATGTGCGCACCGCGCGCGCCAAGGGCCTGCCGGAGCGGCTCGTCGTCTTCAAGCATGCGCTGCGCAACGCCATTTTGCCGGTGGTGACCGTCGCCGGGCTGCAGTTCAGCCAGGTGTTCGCCGGGGCGGTGCTGGTCGAGGCCGTATTCAACTGGCCGGGGCTCGGGCGGCTCGCCTACGAGTCGATCCTGCGCCGCGACACTCCGACGCTTCTGGGAATCCTGCTCGGGGCCGCGGTGATCGTGATCGCCGTGAACGTGCTCACCGATCTCTCCTACCGGATCATCGATCCTCGCATCAGGACCAGCTGATGACCGTCTCGCCGCAAGGCGCGTTCGACGCCGATCCCTTGGGCGAGATCGCCATGGTCGCGCCGCCGCCCGGTCCCTTGCGCGAGGCCTGGCGCATGTTCCGGCGCAACGGCGCGGCCGTTGCGGGGCTTCTGGTCCTGCTTTGCATCATTGCGATCACGCTGCTTGGCCCTTCCATCTACCGGGTCGATCCCTTCGACCTCGTCTCGACGCCGCTGCTGCCGCCCGGCGACCCCGACGCTCCGCTCGGCACCGACTATATCGGGCGCGACATCCTGGCGGGCATCATCGTCGGGGGCAGGGCGAGCCTTCTCGTCGGCGCGACGGCCGCCACGCTCACCATGGCGATCGGGGTCGTCATCGGGGCGCTCGCCGGCTTCTATGGCGGCCGCGTGGACCGCTTGTTGATGCGGCTGACCGAGTTCTTCCAGGTGCTGCCGCCGCTTCTTCTCGCCATGACGCTCGTGACGCTGTTCTCGCCCTCGCTCGTTACGATCGCAGTGTCGATCGGGGTGGTGAGCTGGACCGGTGCGGCGCGGCTCACGCGCGCCGAATTCCTGCGCATCCGCGAGCTCGAATATGTGAGGGCCGCGCGCTCCATCGGCGCGCGCCACCGCCATCTCATCTGGCGCGTCATCCTGCCGAATGCTCTGCCGCCGCTGATCGTCTCCGCGACGCTTGCGGTCGGCGTCGCCATCCTCTTCGAGAGCGGCCTGAGCTTCCTCGGCCTCGGAGACCCGAATGTGATGAGCTGGGGCCTCATGATCGGCGGCAACCGGCAATACATGCTCGATGCCTGGTGGGCGGCGACCATTCCCGGCATCGCCATCTTCCTCACGGTGCTCAGCATCAGCCTCATCGGGGACGGGCTGAACGAGGCGTTCAACCCAAGGCTGCGCGAGCGATGAGCGGCGAGCGGCTCTTGACCGTCGAGGGCTTGCGCGTCGCCTTTCGCACGCGGGCCGGAGAGGTCACGGTCGTCGACGACCTTTCGCTTTCGCTCGATGCAGGCGAGACGCTCTGCCTCGTCGGTGAATCGGGTAGCGGCAAGAGCATGACCGCGCTCGCCGTCATGGGGCTCGTGCCGGCGCCCAACGGCATGATCCGCGGCGGCAGCATAAAGCTTGCCGGCGAGGAGCTCGTCGGAGCCGATCCCGCACGCCTGCGGCAGGTCCGCGGCAAGGAGATCGCCATGATCTTCCAAGAGCCGATGACGGCGCTCAATCCGGTCTTCAGCATCGGCGAGCAGATCGCCGAGACGCTCGCGGTCGGTGTCGCCATCCTCTTCGAGAGCGGCCTGAGCTTCCTCGGCCTCG
>JBIOEK010000341.1:0-4766 GCA_044445925.1 Hyphomicrobiales bacterium | reverse complement strand
TTGCGCACGCCGATCTGATAGATGGGCTGGAAGAGAATGAAGTGGTTGGCCTGGTCGACCATCTGCTTTTGATACTCGACCCACATCTGCGCTTGCTTCTTCGGGTCCCGCTCGGCCGCCGCGTCATGGACGAGCTTCACGAGCGCCTCGGGCGGCGTCCAATGCACGCGCTTGGCGACCCTCTCGACCGTGGCCGCCGCCCAGAGCAGGTTCTCGGCGGCAGGTGGGTTCCAGAAGGTCAGCGTGCCGCCCGGCGCCTTGCCGGTTGTGTATTGGGTGCGGGCATTCACCTGGTCCATCGGGTTGAGCCTCGCCATGATGCCGACGCGGCCGAGATCGGCCTGCAGCTTCTGCGCCAAGGTCTGATAGGAAATGCCGGCGATCGCCGCATTGCCGTAGCCGATCTCGAATTCGAAGCCGTCCGGCATGCCGGCCTTGGCGAGCAGCTCCTTCGACTTGGCGAGGTCCTGGCGGAAGCCGATCTCGCGCGCGATCTCCTCCGTCGAGCCCGAGACGCCGATCGGCAGGAAATGCGCCGGCCGCAGCGCCGCCCCGCCGAGCATCGAGGTCTTGATGCCGTCATAGTCGATGGCGTAGCCGATCGCCTGGCGCGCTTCCTTGACGACGAGCGCCTTGTTGAATTCGGGCTCCTGCGTCAGCGCCATATAGACGAAGTCGAGGCTCGTCAGCGATTCGAGGCGGATCTTCGCCTCGGATTTCAAGCTCGCCACCTGCTCGGGGATCAGGTTGAAGGCGATATCGATATCGCCGCGCCTTATCGCCAGCAGTTGCGCCGCGCTGTCGCCGATATGGCGGATGATGACGCGCTCGAAGGGCAGCTTGCCGCGCCAGAAATGCTCGTTGCGCACCAGCTGGATCTGGGCGTTGCGCTCGAAGCGCACCAGCTTATAGGCGCCGGTGCCGGCCGAATTGTCGTTGAGCCAGGTCGAGGCCTTGTCCTTCGTCTTGGCTTCCGTGCTGCCGTCGCCGCCATGCTGCTCCAGGAGCTTGCGGTCGAGGACCGGGAAGCCGGGCGCCGCCAGGATGGTCAGGATCGGCTCGTCGGGGTTCTTCAAGACGACATCGACCGTCTTGGCGTCGACGATGGCGGTGTGGTCGATATTGGCGATGTATTGCGAAGGCTGGTCGCCGAGATAGAGCACCCGGTCGAGCGACCATTTGACGTCGTCGACCGTCATCTCGTTGCCGCTCGCGAACTTCACGCCCTCGCGAATGGTGAAGCGCCAGCCCTTGCCGTCGGGCGTGCGCGCCCATTTGGTGGCGAGCGAGGGCTTGACGTCGATGTAGTCGCCAGGATCCATGGTGACCAGCATGTCGTAGGCGGCGAGCAGGGTCATGGGCGGGGGTATTGAGCCTGGCGGGCCGGATCGAGCGTGACGGTGTCGCTGATGTCGATGCCGATCACCAGCGTCGTCTTCGAGGCTTGCGCGAACACCCGCTCCGGGAGCCAGGCCGCGAGCGCTGCTCCGCCGGCGCCCAGAAGCTTCGCGGCTTGCCGCCGGCTGATGAAGCCCGATACGTCCGTGGTCATCCTCGTCCTCCCTGATAATGTTCTTCGAGCCCGTTTGGATCGATCTAACTACATGTCTCGAAAGTGCGCAATGGTGACGCCGTGCGTCGTTCGTGCGTCATGGCCGGGCTTGTCCCGGCCGCGGCTGCGAGCGCGAGTTCGCAGCCTGCTTGCCGCCCGCGACGCAGGCAGCTATATGCAGGCCATCGGAGTGTGGCTCAGCCTGGTAGAGCACCTCGTTCGGGACGAGGGGGTCGTAGGTTCAAATCCTATCACTCCGACCAACACCATCAGCGCCTTGATGAGGCGTTCCGCCCAAGAGACCCATGCCCAAGCGACCCGTCTCGAAGGGACAGGAGCGGGGGAGTGCCGGTCGATGGGTTGGAACAGCGCCAAGCTCCCGGTAATCTTCACCTGAACCTGCCCTTTGGTCCTGTCGTCGCGCGGCGCTGCGTCGCCGAGCCGCTTCCTGGACAGGATGGAGATGTAGAATGCGCGCCATCGACGATCTCATCTTGATCCTCAGGAATGGAGGAAACATCGACCTCAGAGCCGGTCCCTATTCGCATGATGATCTGACGCTGCTATGCCGCAATATTCCTCAAGACTGCACGCTTGTTCTGCGTGACGTGAAAGACAGGGTAGCGGATGAGCTGGTACAGCTCGCAAGGATCGCTCCCCGGCGCGTGACGATTGTATTCGACTAGCGCCAAGCCCGAGCGGACCGGCGGGCGCCGACGCCCTCCGGCCAACCCGGGATATTCGTGAGACCTAAAGGGGGAGGCTCACTCCTGGTCGGCGGCGAGCGTCATCGCGGTCCGATCCGAACCGGTGACGCTCCCCCTTTTCCGCGCAGGCGATCGGCCAGAGCTGGCCGGGCACTCGCTACTGGGCGTGCTCGGTCACCTTGAGGTCGAAGAACTTCCAGGTGTCCCGGCTTGACTTCTCCGACTGGGCGTAGAGCCCGACCGCGCCGCCGCCATCGGGCAATTGACCCTTTATGCTCGCGAATTTCTGGCCGTTGATATAGGCGACGATCGCGCTGCCGCTGGTCGTCACGCGCAGCATGTTCTTGGCTCCGGCGCCCTTATTGACGGCGTTGAACAGGTGAAACGGCACGGGCGCCGCCCATTTGTTCTTCAAGAGCCGGCTCAGGGACGCCGCGCCATTCGGCGCCACCTGCAGCGAATAAAGGTTCGAACCGTCCTGCGACCAGAAGATCAGGCCGGCCAATACCGAGGTGTCGTTCACGTCCTTGAGGTTATTGGGGGCCTGGACGGTCACGCAGTAATCGCCATCGTCGAATTGCTGGCCGTTATAGACGAGCTTGTAGGTTCCGTTGGGATTGGATTTCACCTTCACCTTGCCGTCTTCGACGCTGACCGCGTCGGAGTCCGTATCGACGCCCCAGCTGTCGTCGATCTGCCGGAAATCGTCGCTCATCAGCACTTTTCCGGTGCAGCCGGCGGCCACGGGAGTAGGAGCAGGCGTTGGAGCGGGAGCCGGAGTCGGCGCGGGCGCCGGAGCCGGCGCGGGGGCCGGAGCAGGTGTCGCCGCGGCGAACAGAGCCGCGACCTCGGTAAGCTCCTTGGCGGCGACCCAGTTGGGCGCGCCGGCTTTCCAGACGAGCGTGTCGGGCTTGATGGCGCCTGCCGCGATCTTGGCCTGAAGCTCGGCGAGCGTCACGGGGCCGACGGGCTTGCCGTTCTCGCTGTAGAAGAACTGCGCGGAGGGCGGCTGCGGCAAGGGCGGGGGCGTTACTTGCGCCACTATGGGGGGCTTGTCGGCCGCCACCGGCGCGGGCGACAACGCCACGGCGGGCGCGAGCAGCAGAAGCGTCGCGTAGCTCGCGGTCGAAGATGCCAACGTCAAAGGCGCGAGCGCCAGCATTATCACGAAGCCAATCATAGCAGATCCTGTGCTCATGTCGTCTTCTCCCTGAAGCGATCCCGCGAGACCCGTCCCACCGAGACCCGAACCCCATGATAGCCCCACTGTCGCGTCCGGCGCCAGGGCAGGCGCAACAGGGCAGGCGCGACATTATCGGCGCAGCCGGGGCGGCGGCGAGCCGGGGGACGGCTTTGCGGAAGCATGGCGCAAGAACAAGACAGGGATGCGTCGGTCGTCTCGATCCAAGCATCATTTCGAAAGGCATGCCCCGCGAAGGCGAAGGCGGTCTTCGCTTTTCGAGAAAATGATGCGATTGAGTGACCGTGAACGAAGATGCGTAGGATGATTCTCGCATCCTTGCCGAGATCGACACCACTCCAGCCCCCCCTGAAGCCATTCGCAGAAAAGCAGCATGAGCCAGCATTCCATGCGAGATTCCCGTCACCTATGCGCGCAGGCCGTGGCGCGCGAAGCCGGCAAGCTGATGCGCCGGCGCTTCGAGGACAGCTCCTCGTTCAAGCTCTCCTTCAAGGGGCATCAGGACTACCTCACCGAGGTCGACGGAGAGGTCGAGAGCCTTGTCGTTTCGCGCCTGGCGGAGCTCTTTCCCGGAGACACCTTCATCGGCGAGGAAGGCGGTCGGCAAGCCTCGGACAGCGTCTGGATCATCGATCCGATCGACGGCACCGCGAATTTCGCGCGCGGCATCCCGCATTTCTGCATCTCGATCGCCTATCTGAAGGACGGCAAGCCCGTGAGCGGCACGATCTATGATCCGATGCTCGACGAGATGTATTCGGCCACGGACGGCGGCGGGGCGACGCTGAACGGCGTGCCGATGAAAGTGTCGGGGACCGCCGATATCCGTTCGGCGACCCTCGAGATCGGCTGGAACAACCGCAGCGGCATTCAAGGCTTCATCGCGCTCCTCGGGAAGGTGATGGGGGAGGGCGCCGGCATGATCCGCTCGGGCTCGGGGGCGCTCGGTATGGCCTATGTGGCGGCCGGCCGCATCGACGGCTATCTCGAGCAGCATATCAATGCCTGGGACGTGCTGGCGGGCCTGATCCTGGTGCGTGAGGCCGGCGGCTATGTGAGCGACTTCCTCGCCGGCGAGGGCCTCTCCAAGGGCAACCCGGTGCTCGCCTGCACGCCGGAGCTGAGGCGTGTCCTGGTCGAGGTCTCGGGGATCGGGGCCTGAGGGGAAGGGCTCAGGGCGGGCAGACACAAAGGGGATTTGCAAAGGTCTCAAAGTTTGTCAGACTCCCATGTCATCCCCAGCGAGCCCGCGAAATTGCGGCGTGCCGATTCCACTATGGCCGGTAACCGGCGGCCGCCTTGCGAC
>JBIOEK010000340.1:0-4770 GCA_044445925.1 Hyphomicrobiales bacterium | reverse complement strand
GATCCATGGCGCTCATCCTTGCGAAAGCGGGGATGAGCGCCCTTCCAACTCCTCCGATTCACGCCTGCGCCGGAATGGACGTCCGCGATTCGGCCGGAAGGCCTTCGACGTTTGCGAATAAGCCCTATCCCATCAGGCTCTTGCAGATCGCCTCGAGCTGCTCGACGCTCTTGTAGCGAATGCGCAGCTCGCCGCCATGCGCGCCGTGGCGAATGGCGACCGGCAGCCCCAGGAAGCCCTCGAGCGCCTTCTCGAGCGCCGCGATATCGGCGCTGTCCTCGCGGCCCTGCGTCTTGGAGGGGGCCGCCGGACGGTGCCTGCGGGCCTCCTTTTGGGCGAGCCCCTCCGCCTCGCGCACGCTCAAGCCACGCTCGGCGACCAGCTTGGCTGCGGCCGACGGATCGGCGAGGCTCAGCAGCGCCCGGCCATGGCCCGCCGACAGGCTGCCATCGCTGAGCCGCGCCTTGACGTCGTCTGGAAGCTTCAGCAACCTCAACGTATTGGCGACGTGGCTGCGGCTCTTGGCCAGCGAATGAGCCAGATCACCTTGCGTATAATGGAACTCATCGATTAGGTTTTGATAGCCGACTGCTTCCTCGATCGGGTTCAGGTCAGCACGTTGTACATTCTCGATGATCGCGAATTCGAGGGATGTTCTGTCGTCTACTTCGACAACGACGACCGGGACTTCGGCAAGACCGGCTTTTTGCGCGGCACGCCAGCGCCTTTCTCCGGCGACGATCTCGAAATGCGTCGCCTGATCGGGTAGGCGCCGCACCACGATCGGTTGGATCAGCCCCTTGCTGCGGATCGAGCCGGCAAGCTCCTCTAGCTCGGCATCGGCGAAATTGCGCCTCGGATTGCGCGGATTCGGGCGCAACAGCTCGAGCGCGGCTCGGCGCGGGCTCGCCTCCGGCCGCACCGGAGCGAGATCCGCCCCCACATCTCCGATCAAGGCGGCAAGCCCTCGCCCGAGCCTCGAACGCTGTGCTTCCTCAGCCATGGTCTTTCTGAGCCATGATCTTCGCCATCACGTCAGCAGCGCGAAGTCGCGCGCATGGCTGGCGCGTTCGCGTTGGATGAGCTCGGAGGCTAGTTTGAGATAGGCTTGGCTGCCCGAGCATTTGAGGTCGTAGAGGAGCGCCGGCTTGCCATAGGACGGCGCTTCGGAGAGCCGCACATTGCGCGGGATGATCGTCTCGTAGACCTTGGCTCCCATGAACTCCCGCACATCGGCGACGACCTGGCCGGATAATTTGTTGCGGGGGTCGAACATGGTGAGCACGATGCCCTGGATGACGAGGCGCGGATTGAGGCTGGCGCGCACCTGCTCGACGGTCCTCAACAGCTGGCTCAGGCCCTCCAGCGCGAAGAATTCGCATTGCAGCGGCACCACCACGGCATCCGCGGCGGTCAAGGCATTGATGGTCAGGAGATTGAGCGAGGGCGGACAGTCGATGAGCACATAGCTCAGGCTGCGCTCAGGGCCGCCATCGCCAAGGGCCTGCAAGGCCTTCTTCAAGCGCACGGCGCGCTCGTGATCCTTGGCAATCTCGAGCTCGACGCCCAGGAGGTCGAGGGTCGAAGGCGCGATGGCGAGCCGCGGAACGCTGGTGTCGACGATGGCGTCGCGCATCGCGGCGCGTCCCGTCAGCACATCGGCGGTCGAGACGGTGCGGCTCTTATGGTCGATTCCGAGCCCCGTCGAGGCGTTGCCCTGCGGGTCGAGATCGACCAGCAGCACTTCCTCCCCGATGGCGGCGAGCGCCGTGCCCAGATTGATGGCGGTCGTCGTCTTGCCGACCCCGCCCTTCTGGTTGGCGACGGTCAGGATGCGCGGATGGCGCGGGCTTGCGAGGCTCATCGTCCCATTTCCTCAGCCGCCGGGTGAGGCCGCGCGGCGTCGCAGCTTCGAAATCACGGCGATACGGCCATCCTGATCGGTTCGGCTCCGCACCAGCTGCGCTTCGAATTCGAAGAGCTTCTGCGCCCTGTCGAGCTCGGACTCTAGCGCTTGCCCCTTGGGAAAGAAACCGTCTGCGCCTCTTGTCAACAGGGGTTCGGCGAGTTCGAGGAGCTTGGCGAGGGGCGCAAGGGCGCGCGCGGTGACCGCGGTGACGCGTCCGGCAAGGCCCGCCACCACCTCCTCGGCCCGGCGCGCATGGACGATGGCGGGCGCCCGGGTGACGCGGGCCGCCTCCATGAGGAAGCTCGCCTTGCGCTGGTCGCTTTCGATCAGGTGAATTTCGGGCTTGGCCTGGCGCTCCATCGCCAGGATGGCGATGACCAGCCCCGGAAAGCCGGCACCTGAGCCGAGATCGGCCCAAATCTGGTGCTGCGTCGCAAGATCGGCGATTTGCGCCGAATCGAGGATATGGCGCGTCCAAACGCGGCCCAAGGTCGAAGGCGCGACGAGATTGATGGCCCTTTGCCATTTGACGAGGAGTGCCGTGAAGAGGTCAAGGCGCGCCAATGTTTCACGTGAAACAGAAAAGGCCCTGAGCGCCCTTTCGCGATCATGCTGCAACGCGGCCCCGATATCCTCGCTCCCTCGCGAGCGGGCGGCCATCAGCGGGCGCTGCTCGCTTGCGCCGCCTGGTTCGCCGCACGCGCATTGAGCGCCAGGATGGCCAATCCGGCGGGCGTCATTCCTTCGATGCGGCTCGCCTGCCCCAGGGTTTCGGGCCGGATCTGCGCCAGCTTTTGACGCAGCTCGTTCGATAGGCCAGGCATGGAATCGAAGGCCAGCCCCTCCGGCAAACGGCGCCCTTCATCCTTCTCGAAGCTCGCTATGTCGTCTTTCTGCCGCACGAGATAGACCGCGTATTTCGCGTCCGTCGCCAGCCTGTCGGCCAGGCTTTCGTCGATATCGCGGAATTCCGGCCATAGGCGTTCGAGCACTGCAAAATCGATGCCCGGATAGGAGAGAAGCTCGAACCCCGAGCGGCGGACGCCGTCATTGTTCAATTTCACCCCGCTCAGCCCGGCCATATTCGGCGTCACCGACAAATCCTCGAGGCGACGGCGCCAATGACTGAGCCTGCCCATCCGCTCTTCGTGCAGCTTGCGCCGGGCCGGCCGCACGCAGCCGAGTTCGATGGCGCGACCCGTCAGCCGCTCATCGGCGTTGTCGACGCGAAGGCTCAGCCGATATTCGGAGCGGGAGGTGAACATGCGATAAGGTTCGGTCACCCCCTTGGTCACGAGATCGTCGACCATCACGCCGATGAAGGCCTGGCTCCTCGGGATCGTGACCGTGTCGCCTCCTCCGGCAAGGCGCGCGGCGTTCATGCCCGCCAAGAGCCCTTGGGCGGCCGCCTCCTCATAGCCCGTCGTCCCATTGATTTGGCCCGCCAGGAAGAGCCCCCCTACGGCCTTCATCTCCAGTGACGGCTTCAGCGAGCGCGGGTCGACATAATCATATTCGATCGCATAGCCGGGGCGCAGCATCCGGGCTTTCTCAAGCCCCGGGATGGTTGCCAGGAACTCGCGCTGCACCGCCTCGGGGACCGATGAGGAAATCCCGTTCGGATAGACCCAATCCGTATCGAGGCCCTCGGGCTCAAGGAAGATCTGATGGCTGTCGCGATCAGGGAACCGCACCACCTTGTCCTCGATCGAGGGGCAATAGCGCGGCCCCCTTCCGGCGATATCGCCCGAATAGACCGGGGCTTGGCCGATATTTCTCCGAATCACCTCATGGGTCGCCGCATTGGTGCGGGTGATATGGCAGCCGACCTGACGATTGACCGGTCCCGACGACGACGCCGAGAACATTTCAGGGCATGCATCCCCCGCCTGTGCGTCCAAACGCTCGAAATCGATGCTCCGGCCATCGAGACGCGGCGGCGTGCCCGTCTTCAGCCGTCCGAGCGGCAGGCCGAGCTCCCCGAACCGCGCCGCCAAGGCCAGCGACGGCGCTTCGCCGATGCGCCCGGCCGGGATCTTCACCGGACCGATATGGATGAGGCCCCGCAAGAACGTGCCGGTCGTCACCACGACCGCCCCGCAATTGAGCCGCCTGCCATCCGCCGTGACCACCCCGTGGACTTTCCTATCCCCAATAATGAGATCGATGGCCTCGCCTCTCTGGACGACGACGCCCTCTATCTCCGCCATGAGGCCCTGCACGGCCTTCCGGTAGAGCGCCCGGTCGCATTGAGCCCGTGGTCCCCTGACCGCCGCGCCCTTGCGCCGGTTCAGCACACGGAATTGAATCCCGGCAAGATCCGCGGCGCGCCCCATCACCCCGTCATAGGCGTCGACCTCGCGCACCAGATGTCCCTTGCCGATACCCCCAATCGCCGGGTTGCAGGACATCTCGCCCAAGGCCTCCGGCCTCAAGGTCAGCAGCAAGCTGCGCGCGCCCAAGCGTGCCGAGACCGAAGCCGCCTCGGTCCCGGCATGGCCGCCGCCGATCACCACGACATCGAAACTAGCCATGGGCGCCCTCCGCTCCATTTGACAACGCCCCATATCACCTGCCACGCGACCTCGAGATCGAACCTCTTACCAGAAATCGCTGCCTGAGCAGCGATGTTTCACGTGAAACATCCCCCTCATTTGCCGATACAGAAGCCGGCGAAGATCTCCCCGAGCACCTCCTCGACGTCGACCCGCCCTGTCAGGCGCCCCAGCGCCCGCAGCGCCAGGCGCAACTGCTCCGCCTGCAGCACCGGATCCTCGCCGCGGCAAATTTCCAGAAAGCCCCGCAACTCCGCGGCACAGCTCGAAAGTGCCTCGCGCTGACGGGCCCGCATGATCAATACG
>JBIOEK010000339.1:0-4785 GCA_044445925.1 Hyphomicrobiales bacterium | reverse complement strand
GGATACCACCACCCGGCAAGCGGAGAAATTCCTGAGGATCCGCTATCTGGGCGGCTTGGCCGTGCTCTGGCGAATGACCAGTTCGGCTGGGCAGACCACTGCATCAGCCATCGGTTCCTTGCCGTGCAACAGGGGCAACAGCAGGTCCACGGCAGCCTGTCCCAGCTCCCAGAAGTTCTGCCTCACCGTGGTGAGCGGCGGTGTATAGAAGGCTGCTTCCGGGATATCGTCGAACCCGACGATGCTGAGATCCTCCGGCACGTGCCGGCCGGCTTCGGACGCGGCGCGCAGCACCCCGAGCGCCATTTGGTCGCTGGCGACGAACAGCGCCGTGACGGCAGGGTCGCGTATCATGTCCCGCGCGCCCTCGTACCCCGAGCGGGCCGTCCAGTCTCCGGCCCGGATCGGCGGGGGATCGAGGCGTGCGGCGATCAACGCCTCGCGCCAGCCGCGGATACGCTCCTCGGCACCGAAACGTCCCGACGGTCCGCACAAATGCCAGACAGTGCGGTGCCCAAGATCGAGCAAATGAAATGTGGCACGCCCGGCGCCTTGCGCCTCGCTGGACGCGACGACGGGGATGTTCGTCCCCTTTTGGCCCCAAAGCGCGACGATCGGCACGTCGTGAGGCAAGTCGGCGAAGGCTTCGGCGAGGGCGAGCTGGGGCGAGATGATGACGATGCCGGCCACGGCTTGCTGACGCAGCCGGTCGAGCGCGCGCCGTAGCGCCAGGCGATCGAGCGTCTCCAGGCCGGCGACGGCGACGAAATAGCCGGCGTCCGAGGCCGCGCGTTCAAGACCCTGCATGGCGGCGGCGGGGCCGTAAAGCGCAGTGTTGTAGCTGATGACACCGATGGTCCGAGAGCGGCCCGTGACGAGCGCCCGGGCGGCGAAATTGGGCTGATAGCCGAGCTCCAGCATCGCGGCAACAACGCGTGCGCGCGTCTCCACCTTCACCGGCGCCGTCTTGTTGATGACGCGGGAGACGGTGATGTGCGAAACACCCGCCAGCGCGGCGACATCCACGAGGCCGGCGCGCTCGCGCCTTGGCCCAATCTCGCTCTTGTCATCCGTTCTGGCTGGCATGGCGTGCGGTGCCGACCTCCGATAGTCCAAGTCTATAGCCGACTTTATCGGACGGGCGAAAAACGGGCGGGGAGTAAGCCTCAACGGAGCTTTTCGCTCATGGCCGTGCTCATCGCCCTGCTTCGCGCCATCGGTGCCGGCGGAACGGCGAGTTGCCGATGAAGACGGTGCTTCGCAGCTTTTTCTCTGGCTCCCGGGCTCCGTTCCGCTCCGCTACACGGCCCCGGGAAGGGGAAGACTTGCGTCACGTCGGCCCCTACGACGCCGAGCCCCGGCGCGCATTGTCAACGCCGTCGCCGCGCATGTAAGCTTCGGGGCAAGGAGAAGGCGCGCCTGGGAGGCACACCGGCTAGCCGCTACCGTCATGTTCGAAGGGCACGATCCATATCTCGTCGCGCTCTCGGTGGTGATCGCGATCCTCGGCGGCTATACGGGCTTCGGCCTTGCGGCGCGCATCCGCGGGACGCCGGGCGTCAATCGCCGGTTGCTGCTAGCGGGCGCCGCAGGATTCCTGGCGGTCGGGATCTGGACCATGCATTTCATCGGCGTGCTGGCCGCGCCGATCCCTCAGGACGCAGCTTACCTCGTCCTGCCGACGATCGTCTCCTTCCTGATCTGCGCCCTGGTGGTCGGCGTCTCCTTGTTCTTCGTCAGCGTCGGGGAGCCCTCCGAGGCGCGCGTGATCGCTTCGGCGCTACTGCTCGGGGCCGGCATCGTCTCCATGCATTATGTCGGAATTCACGGCCTCGCCGGGGGTTTCCATATCGAGCACGATCCCGGCATGGTCGTGCTGGCGAGCTTCATTGCGGTTGGAACCGCCTATGGGGGCCTGAGGATCTTCCTGGCGCGCCAAGGAGGAATGCGGCTGGCCTTGAGCGCCATCGCCTTCGGCTTCGCCGTGTCCGGCATGCATTACACCGCCATGTACGGGATGCATTTCCATCCGTTGCCGGATATCGCCCATGCGGGGGGCGGCCTCCTCGCATCGACCCAGGTGCTCTCGCTGATCGTGGCGCTTCTGTGCTTCCTGATCGCGGCGGGCTTCCTGTTGTTCCTGGTGCCAGAGCCGCGCCGGCATACGGTGGCGGCGACGCTCGGCGACCTCGATCGGCTCCTTGTCCGGGAAGCCGGCGCCTCGAGCGCCGAGCCCCTGCCTGCCGATTCGGCAAGGCATGCGGCCGCGGCTCAAAGGCTCGTCTCGGCGCCGCTCGGCGGGCTCGGCCAGCCCCGCGCCGCGGCGGCCTCCCGCCTGCCGGTCGAGGGGGCGGACGGCACGCATTTCATCGACGCCGCCGATATACGCAGCATCAAGGCGGACGCCCATTATACGCAGGTGCGCGACGGCTCGCGCGAGCGCATGTGCAGCTGGTCGATCTCGGAAGCCGAAGCGCAGCTCGATCCGGGCTCCTTCCTGCGCGTGCATCGAAGCTATATCGTGTCGATCCCGCATGTGACCTTCATCCGCAAGGAAGGCGACGGCGCGCTGGTTGAGCTCGACGGTCTCGTCCCGCATCGCGTGCCCGTGAGCCGCGCCAAGATCGCCGAGCTCAAGGCAAGGCTCGGCCTCGCCAAGCGCGGTGCGAGCACGCATTGATCCCCGAATAGGTCGCAAGTGCTGACGCATTTCGTGCGCCGTTGTCCGCATTTCGTGCGAAATCCAGACGCCTTGTGACGCGCCTAGGGAAGCTGCCTTGCAGGTGCCGATAGCCGGGAACAGCCTTCGCCCGAAATCCGCGCCCGACGCCGATTGGACGCAGGCCAGAAGACCAGGCGAGAAGACCTGGCGAGAAGACCTGGCAAGAGCCGGGCAGGACGACCGAGGAGGAGACGATGATTCCAGGCCCGTTCAGCTATCACCGGCCCGCGACCATTGCGGACGCGGTCAAGCTCCTGTCGACGCTCGGCGAGGAGGCAAGGCCGCTCGCCGGTGGTCACAGCCTGATCCCGATGATGAAGCTCAGGCTGGCCGCGCCCGAGCATCTCGTCGACCTCAACGGCATCGATGGCCTCAAAGCCATTCAGCGCGAGGGCGACCATGTGGTGATCGGCGCGATGGCCACGCAGCATGAGCTCATCGCCTCGGAGCTGATCGCGAAATCCTGGCCCATCCTGCGCGAGGCCTCGCTGCAGATCGCCGATCCGCAGGTGCGCTACAAGGGGACGATCGGCGGCAATGTCGCCAATGGTGATCCGGGCAACGACCTGCCGGCCCTGATGCTGACGCTCGGCGCCCATTATCGGCTCGAAGGCCCGGAGGGACGGCGCGAGGTCGCGGCCGCCGACTTCTATCAGGGCGCTTACTTCACCCTGCTCGAGCCCGGCGAGATCCTCACCTCGATCTCGATCCCGGTTCCGGCCGCGGGCCACGGCTATGCCTATGAAAAGCTCAAGCGCAAGATCGGCGACTACGCCACCGCCGCGGCAGCCGTCATGCTCACCATGGCGGGAGGCAAGGTCGCGACTTGCTCGATCGGGCTGACGAACCTGTCCGAGACGCCGCTCCTCGCCAAGGAGGCAGCGCTAGCCGTGATCGGAACGGCCCTCGAGGATGCGGCGCTGAAGAAGGCTGCGGCGGCCGCCCAGGCGATCATGTCGCCCGCCGCGGATGCGCGCGGCCCCGTCGAATACCGCAAGCATGTCGGGGGCGTGATGGTGATGCGGGCGCTCAGCCGCGCCGCCGGCCGCGCCGGCTGAGGGAGGAAGAAGATGGCAAAGACGCATGTGACGATGAAGGTGAACGGCACCGAGGTCGAAGGCCTCGTCGAGCCGCGCACCCTCCTGGTCCATTTCATTCGCGAGAACCTGCTGCTGACCGGCACCCATATCGGCTGCGAGACGACCCATTGCGGCGCCTGCACGGTCGAGCTCGACGGCATGTCGGTGAAGAGCTGCACGGTCTTCGCGGTCCAGGCCCAAGGCGCCGAGATCACCACCATCGAGGGCATGGCCAATGCGGACGGCACGCTCTCGGCCCTGCAGGAGGGCTTTCGCATGATGCACGGGCTGCAATGTGGCTTCTGCACGCCCGGCATGATCTTGCGCGCCCACCGCCTGCTCAAGGAGAACCCGAGCCCGAGCGAAGAGGAGATCCGCATGGGCATTTCGGGAAATCTCTGCCGCTGCACCGGCTACCAGAACATCGTCAAGGCGATCCATTACGCCGCGGCGAAGATCAACGGCACGGAATTCAGGGAGGCCGCGGAATGAACGACCTGACCCCCACCCGCGAACAGCGCGAAGCCAAGCTCGAGGGCATGGGCTGCAAGCGCAAGCGCGTCGAGGACGCCCGCTTCACCCAAGGCAAGGGCAATTACGTCGACGACCTGAAGCTCGCTGGCATGCTGCATGGCGACTTCGTGCGATCGCCTCACGCCCATGCCCGCGTCAAATCCATCAACAAGGAGAAGGCGCTCAAGGTGCCGGGCGTGCTGGCCGTGCTGACGGCCAAGGAGCTGAAGGCCGTAAAGCTGGATTGGATGCCCACGATCGCGGGCGACACCCAGGCCGTGCTGGCCGGGGACAAGGTCTTGTTCCAATCCCAGGAAGTCGCCTTCGTCATCGGCGAGACCCAGTATGCGGCGGCGGACGGAGCCAGCCTGGTGGAGGTGGACTATGAGGAACTGACTCCCGTCGTCGATCCCCACACGGCGATGGACCCGAAAGCCCCCATCCTGCGCACCGATAAGGAGGGGAAGAAGG
>JBIOEK010000338.1:0-4787 GCA_044445925.1 Hyphomicrobiales bacterium | reverse complement strand
TTCTATGAGCGGCTGGGCTGGCGGGTGTTCGGCGAGATCCCCTGCGATCCGCCCGGAACGAGCCGCGTCTTCATGACCAAGGATTTCCGATGACGAGCTTGCGCGGCATAGACCGGCCATGCTTGGCTTGATCGGTTTCCCCCGCTCCCGCAGGGAAGGGTTGCGCTTCGCCGCGTTGAAGCGGGGCCAGTCTGTGCTAGCTTCTTCAGCCTGCCACCAACCTCCTACGAACCGGAACCCGAGCCCTCCATGAAACCTATGAAATTCGGCATCGGCCAGCCCGCCCGGCGGGTCGAGGATCAGCGCCTCGTCACCGGACATGGCGAATATACGAGCGACATGGTGCCCAAGAATGCCGCGCGCGCCTTTGTGCTGCGCTCGCCCCACGCCCATGCGCGCTTTCGCATCGCCGATGTCGAGGCGGCGCGCCTCATGCCCGGCGTGCTGCTGGTCCTGACGGCGTCCGACATCTCCCATCTCGGCGGCCTGCCTTGCCTCGCCCCCGTCGCCAATGCCGATGGCAGGCCGATGGACACCGTGCCCTATCCGATCCTCGCCAAGGACGTGGTGCGCCATGTCGGCGACATGGTGGCCTTCGTGGTCGCCGAGACCCTGGCGCAGGCCAAGGACGCGGCGGAAGCGATCGGCGTCGAATACGAGAACCTTCCCGCGGTCAACGGCATCGCGGCGGCGATGAAGCCCGGCGCGTCGCTCGTCTGGCCCGAGCGCAAGGGCAATATCGTCTTCGATGCCGAGATGGGCTCGAAGGAAAAGGCAGATGCGGGCTTCGCCAGGGCGAAGCATGTGACCAGGCTGTCGATCGTCAATAACCGCCTGGTGACGAACTACATGGAGACGCGCGCCGTCGTCGCGAGCTTCAACCCGCGCTCCGGGCGCTACCATCTCAATCTCGGCAGCCAGGGCGTGCACGGCATCCGCGACGTGCTTGCGGATGCGGTCCTGAAAGTGCCGAAGGACAAGGTGCACGTCACTACCGGCGATGTCGGGGGCGGCTTCGGCACCAAGGCTTTCTGCTATCGCGAATATCCGCTGGCGGCGGAGGCGGCGAAGCGCTGTGGCCGGCCGGTCTTCTGGGTGGGCGAGCGCTCCGAGCATTTCCTCGGAGATGCGCAGGGCCGCGACCACATCACCGATGCCGAGCTGGCGCTCGACGAGAAGGGGCGCATCCTCGGCCTCAGGATCGACGTCAAATCGGATATGGGCGCCTATCTCTCCGCCTTCGCCCCCTTCATCCCCTCGCTCGCCGGGCTGATGGCCACGGGCCCCTACGACATACAGGGCGCCTATTTCCGCTTCCGCGGCTTCTTCTCGAACACGCTTCCGGTCGACGCCTATCGCGGCGCCGGACGGCCCGAGGCCGCCTATCTGATCGAGCGCCTGGTCGATCTCGCGGCGCGCGAGATGGGCATCCCGCAAGACAAGATCAGGGCGCGCAATTTCATCAAGCCGAAGCAGATGCCCTACAAGACGGCGATGGGGCGCCTCTATGATTCGGGCGAGTTCGAGGGACATCTGCAGCGTGGCATGGAGATTTCCGGCTGGGCCGGCTTCAAGGAGCGGCTGCGCCAATCGAGGAAGCGCGGCCTGATCCGCGGCATCGGCCTTGCGAGCTATATCGAGATTTGCGCCTTCGGCTCGCCCGAGGACGCGGTGGTGCGCATCGAGAAGGACGGCTCGGCCACGATCCTGATCGGCACCCAGTCGAACGGCCAGGGCCATGCGACCGCCTATGCCCAGATCGCATCCCAGCATCTCGACCTGCCGCTCGAGAAGATCGGCATGGTCCAGGGCGATACGGATCAGGTCAGGACCGGCGGCGGCACGGGAGGCTCGCGCTCGATTCCGGTCGGCGGCGCGGCGGTCGCGGCCGCAGCGACCCTCCTGGTCGACAAGCTGAAGGGCCTGGCAGCGGATGCGCTCGAGGCGGCGCCAGGCGATCTCGAGGTCATCGACGGCACGCTGCGCGTGGTCGGCACCGACAAGGCGATCGGCTTTTCCGAGATCGCCGCGCTTCCCGGCGTGAAGCCGGCCGACCTCGCGGCCGATGGCCATTACCTGCCCTCGGAAGGCACCTATCCGAACGGCACCCATATCTGCGAGGTCGAGATCGACCCGGCGACGGGGGTCGTGAGCATCCTGAGCTACACCATCTGCGACGATTTCGGGGTCACCTTGAATCCGCTCCTGCTCGCCGGCCAGGTGCATGGCGGCATCGTGCAGGGCATCGGCCAGGCGCTGCTCGAGCGCACCGTCTACGGCGAGGACGGCCAGCTCATCACCGCCTCCTTCATGGACTACGCCGTGCCGCGCGCCGCCGACACGCCGAGCTTCGTCTTCGAGACGCGCAATGTGCGCTGCACCACGAATGCGCTTGGCATCAAGGGCGCGGGCGAGGCCGGCACGATCGCCGGCGCCGGCACCGTGATGAACGCCGTGGTCGACGCGCTCGACCGCGCCTATGGCATCCGCCATATCGACATGCCGGCGACGCCGGAGGCGATCTACCGGGCGATCAGCGCCGCGGCGCGCCAGAAGGCAGCCTGAAGCGAGGCTCGTCCCGGCGCGCGCCGCCTCACCGGCGAGGTGCCGATCTCACGGTATCGTGAATCGTCAAACAAGGACTGCGGAGTGCTCTTAGCCAGGTTCGTCAAACCGGAGAAGTGGAGAAGCCCATGTGTCGCATAAAGCCCATGTCCCGCACGACTTTCCTTCTATACGCCTCGGTGGCGGTTCTCGCGGTCTGCGGCGCTAGTCTCAGCGTTCGCGCCGATGCGCTCGGCGCCATCGAAGCCCGGATCAAGCTGATGAAGGTCGACGGCGAACAGGCGCGCCTGGGACTCGATATGATCAAGGGCACCGTGCCCTTCGATCTTGCAAAGGCGAAGGCGATATTTGCGACCTTCGTCGACGCTGCCCAAAAGGAACCCGAGCTCTTCCCCGAGGACTCGAAGACCGGGGACGGCACCACGGCCTCTCCCAAGATCTGGGAGGACATGGCCGGCTTCAAGGCGGCCTACGCGAAGTTCGGCAAGGACTCGGCCGATGCGCTGCAAGCGACCACCGATCTCAACAGCTTCAAGGCGGCATTCGGAACGGCCACCCAGAGTTGCGGCGCCTGCCATCAGCTCTACCGGGTGAAGAAAGGCTAAGAGGTGCGGCCGGGGTCGGGGAACGCGCCGGGCTCGCTCTTGCGCGAGCCCGAGCAAGCCCGCGGCAAGATAGGCGCGTCGGCGGGGAGCCCTGCTCCTATCGGGGGCGTGTCGCCACGCTTGAGACATGTGCGCATGGTGCCGGCCTGGGATCTGCCCACGCGCCTGTTTCATTGGGCTTTGGTGCTCTTGATCATCGGCGGCTTCGTCACCCGCCTTTACTTCTATTCCGATCTCACCTGGCACAAATGGAACGGCTACGGGGTCCTGACGCTCATCACATTCCGCGTCATTTGGGGCTTCGTCGGCGGATCGACCGCCCGTTTCTCTGCCTTCTTTCCGACGCCCATGGCCGTGTTGCGCCACGCGGGCGGCTTGCTGCGCCGCGACCCGCGGCGTTTCCTCGGGCACAACCCGCTCGGCGGGGCCATGGTTCTCGCCTTCCTGGTCGCGATACCGGCGCAGGCCCTCACGGGTTTGTTCAACACCGATGACGTCTTCTTCGACGGCCCGCTGGTGAAGATCGCCACCTCTCAGACGGTAAGGCTCGCCGGCATCGCACATCATTATATCTGGCAGCTCATCCTCGTCCTCGCCGCGATCCATATCGCCGCGAACCTTCTCTACCAATTCGTCAAGCGCGAGAAGCTGATCTCCGCCATGGTGAGCGGAGAGAAGCCCTGCGACGATTATGTCGACGCAGCCGCAGCGCGCGGCGGCGGTTGCGGGCTCGCTTTGGTCTGCCTCGCCGCCGCCTCAGCCATCGTGCTCGGCACTATCAGGCTCGTCGGCGGCGAGCTATAAGGTCTTGATGCATTCACGAGTTGCGCGCGCCGCCCTGGCGCTCGGCATCCTCTCCCTTTCGTCCTTCGGCGCGATCGGGCGGGCCTGTGCCGTCGAGGCCCAGAAGGCCGATCCCGATCAATGCGGAGAGGGTGACAAGGCCTGCATAAGGGCCTGGTACAAGGAATATTCGTCGGGCCTCCTCGGCGAATTCAAATATTACGCCGGCCAGGAGGATTTTCTCTCCGAGATGCTCACCGATCCGCAAGAGACGCTCTTGACCGCCAAGCTCTCGCTCCTGCTCGTCGAAGGCGGGACCCGCTACAGCCAGTGGGTGCCGCTCAAGGACGAAGCGGCGGCGAGGAATGCCGGGCTCGACATGGCGCGCTACGGCGCGATCCTCGGCCCCTGCCGGGATGCCATCGCGGGCATGCGCTCGGCGCTTTTCGACCTGCGGCAGCATCGAGACAATGCCCGCCTTGAGGCTGGCCAGTATCTCAAGAATGCCTCAGCCTGCGAGAAGGCCTTCGCCCTGCCGGCCATGGCCTCGAAGCTCAGAGGCAGGGTCCCGCCGGCGCGGGCGCCATTGGCGGCGCCCTCCGTAGCGCCGCAAGGCCCCATGGACATCACGCCCCGGAAGCCGCAGCCTTGACGATGGTTCGGTTCGGGCTTGACGCTCGGGCGCGCCCCTCCATTATCGGGCTGTTCGGGAATTCCCCGCAGCGCCGAGCCCGCTCGAGATTGGGCCGCGCACCTTGATGCCGTCTGCTTTTGCGCCCGGGCGCTAAGAGATGTGCTATGTACGGCACGGTCGGGCGCCTCTTGCATGTGGGT
>JBIOEK010000337.1:0-4787 GCA_044445925.1 Hyphomicrobiales bacterium | reverse complement strand
TGGATGGGTCCTTCCGAGATGGCTGTCAGCCGCTTCGCATGCCGGCCGATAGGGGTTCGGCCAGAATGGCGGTGCCTGGCCGGGCGATCAAGCGGCGAGATTGAGGAGGCGCGCGGAGTTGCCGCCGATCAAGGTCCTGATGTCCGTCGCCGAGAACTGCAGGTCGAGCAGCGTCTTGACGATGGCGCGGTAGCCCTCGATCGGCCGCGGCGAGCCGCGCAGGCCGAGGTCGGAGCACAGGCAGGTGTGAGCGACGCCCGCCACCTCGATCAGATGCGCGAGATCTTGCGCATCATAGTGCTTGGCCGCGCCCTCGACGAACATGCAGATCGAATGCTCCATATAGACGCCCATGGCCACGAGGCCGCGAATGTCCGCGTCGCTGCAGCCGACCACATAGGTCGGGTGGTTGACCAGCATCTTCTTCACGCCGCGCTTCTTGGCTTCCTCGAACAGAAGGAACAGCTCGGCGACACCCAGATGCCCGCCCGCCAGGATGGTGTCGCCTTCGGCGATGATGTCGAGAACCTTCTTGGCATCGTCGGTGAGCCGGCCATCGGCACCGAGCACGCTGAGCGGAATCGCGTCGAGCAATTTCATGGCGGGCTTTGGCTGGTTCTTGGCCTCGGTCTCGGCCTTCTTGATGTGGTTCGCCGCCGCAAGCGTCGGCATCCAGATGATCTTTGCGCCGATCTTGACGGCGTGATCGACGGCGTGCGGATTGATGCCCCCGCTCGCATTGTTGAGGGCGAGCCCGGAATAGAGCTTCACGCCGATTTCCGGAAAGAGCTTTTCCAGGATCTTGGCGTGCGCGACGCCAAGATAGAAGTGATCCTTGTAGACGAGGGCGCGGAACTTGGCGCCCGCGGCGTCCAGCATCGCTTCATGATGATCGAGGACGCGCGGCATGGCGGCCGGGCCGCTATGGCAATGAAGGTCGACTGCCCCCTCGAGGAGCGTCGCGACTTCGGCGGCACGGGAAGTATCGCCGCCGGCGGCGACGCCGTTAGGTTGCTGCGACGAGGCCATGTGATGTCTCCTTCAGAAATAGGGGTACGAGAGATCGAGCCAGGCGCCTATCATTGCGCGGCCTTGTGCGAGGGCCGCAGCGCGGCGAAATCGGCGGCGACCTTTCCGGCGGCCTGGCGCATGAAGCCCTGGTCCGAGGAGACGATGAAGGCGCTCGCGCCCATGGCCCGATAGGCCTCGGTCTCGGCCACCGAGCCGACCATGATGCAGACCGGCTTGCCGGCGGCGCGCGCCGCCTTGGCGATCTTCTCGGTCGCGGCGCGCACGGGGGCGGAATCGGACGCAGGCGCGCCGAGCGCGATCGTAAGATCGCCGCGCCCGATGAAGACGCCGTCGAGACCCTCGACCGCGACGATCCTGTCGATCTCGTCGAGCGCCTCAGGGTCCTCGATCATGGCGATCACGGCGATCGCAGCGTCCTGGGCGTCGACATGCGGCCAGGCGCCGACCCCGCCGTAATTTCCGGCCCGCGGCGAGTTCGAGAAACCGCGCCTGCCGCCGCGATAGCGGCAGGCGGCGACCATGTCCTTGGCCTTGGCGACACTGGCCACATGCGGCACGAGCACGCCCATCGCCCCGTCATCGAGCACGGCGAGGAGCTTCGCTTGTGTCGGCTCCGCCACGCGCACGATTCCCGCCGTGCCACTGGCGCGCGCCGCCAAGAGCGCCATGTCGATCGTGCCCCGGTCGAAGGGGGCGTGCTCCTCGTCGATGACAACGAAATCGAAGCCGAGACCGCCGAGGATCTCGATGGCGTGCGAGGTCGGGGTCTTGATGAAGGAGCCGAGCAGCGGCTCGCAGGCGATGAATTTTCGGCGAAAGCCGGTGGCGGCGGCAGGCGGCGGAGCCGTTGACATGACGACTCGATCTCCCTAGTGTATTGCTGTTCAGAACATGATCCTGAGTGTCGAAACAGATACACTGTGGATAGAAGCGGATGTCAAGCGCTTTCGTCACGGCGGGCAAGGCGATCGGCGAGGCCTCGGCTCCATCCTCGCCTGCGGCCTGTCGATCGCGTTGGCGGGATCGCTCGGGTCACGGCGGCGCGCCGTATGAGATCCGCTGATGCCGCGCATCGCGGGGAAACCGGGCGAGGGCGTTCAGGCCGCCATATTGGTCTTGCGCATCCTCGAGCTTCTCGGACGTGAGCGCAAGGAGATCGGCGTCACCGCGCTCGCCCGCTCGCTCCAAACGACCAAGAGCCGGATCTACCGGCATCTGCGCACCTTGGTGCAGGAAGGCTACATCGTCCAGCCGCTGGATTCGGAGCGCTACAAGGTCGGTCCGCGGCTCGTCGCCCTGGCGCGCCTGGTGAGCGACAACGTCGACCTCGCTGCCGCGGCGTCCGATGTGCTGATCGAGCTGCGCGATGCGCTCGGCCATTCAGCGGTCGTGTCGCAGGTGGAGCCTGACGGCGTCAGGGTGCTGGCCACGGTGTCCGGCAAGTCGCCGATCGAGATCGGCGTGAGGCCGGGCTCGCTCCTGACCTTCCATGCCTCGGCGCAGGGAAAGGTGGCGCTCGCCTTCGCCTCGCCCGAGTTCCGCGCCCGCGTCCTGCGGGCGAGGCTCGAAATGCTGACGCCGCAGACGATCGTCAGCCCGGCCGCTCTGCGCGCCGAGATCGACAAGGTCAGGGGCCAGGGTTGGGCAACCGCGCCGAACCAGTCGGCGCTCGGCTTGAACACGCTTGCCGCCCCGGTCTTCGACGCCTCCGGCTCGTTATGCGGAGCCGTTGGCATCGTCGACATGGTGCAGTTCATCGAAGCCGATCCTTCGGAAGATCAAATCGAGCGGACGGTGGCCGCAGGTCGCAAGATCTCCGCCACGCTCGGCTATGTCGCCGCTTGAGGCGAGCCCGGTTCGGCCGAGTGCGGCCGAAGCTTGCCGGCGGCGTCGCAGAATCCGCTTGACATCGCGGGCGAGGCTGGGCTTGTAGTCGTGAATAACAGAACGTCGTATCGTCTATAAGAACAACACGGGAGGGACAATCCGATGTCTTGTCGACGCCAATTGCTTGCAGCGGCCGTTCTCGGCCTCTTGCTTCCGGCGGCGGCGGGCGCCGAGGACATGTTCAAAATCGGTGCCTCTCTCGGGCTGACCGGCTATGCGGCCGTCACCGACCGCGGCTGGCGCGATGGCCTGCTGCTCGCCACCGAGGCGCTCAACGCCAATGGCGGCATCCTCGGGCGCAGAATCGAGCTCGTCGTCGAAGACAACCGTTCCGAGCCGCAGGAAGCCGTCGTCGGCTACAAGAAGATGATCTCGAACGACGCCGTGCAGATTTTCGACAGCGGCTGCGTCTCCGCCGGCAATTTCGCCGCGGCGGCCTCGGTGGTCCGCGCCCAATTGCCGATGATGCTGTGCTCGATCCTGCCGCAGCGTCCCGAGGAGCAGAAATGGGCTTTCAGCTTCCTCGCCCCGCCGCGCTTCGAGATCGAGGCGCGCTTCCGCTATCTCAAGGAGAAGACCGCGATCCGCAAGATCGGCATCTTGCACGATCCGACCCCTTACGCCCTCCTGATGAAGGATCTCGGCGTCAAGCTCGCCAAGGATTTCGACATCGAGGTGGTGGCGATCGAGTCCTACAAGCAGGACGATGCCGACGACAGCGTGCAGCTCGGCCGCATCAACGCGGCCGGCGGCGGGGCGGTGATCAAGATGGGGCAGGGCGGCTCCACCGTGACCGTCGCCAAGAACATCAAGCAGCTCGGCCTCGACAAGATGCTGCTGCTCGGCAGCACCGATGACGGCGCCATCTTCAGGCAGGCGGGCGAAGTGCTGGGCGAGCGTTTCATGTTCGTGGCGCCTCCGGTGCAGGTTCCCGATTCGGCCGCCCCGGGACCGACGCGGGACGCGATCGAGGCTTTCCTCAAGCTTTGGCAGCCGAAATACCCGGATCGCGATCCGACCGCGGCGGCGCGCGCCTGGGACTCCATGATGGTCATTGCCAAGGCGGTCGAGATCGCCAAATCGGCGGATGGCGCGGCACTGCGCGACGCGGTCGAGAAGGTGCCTTCCTATCAAGGCGCATTCGCAGCCTTCCACTTCTCGCCCGAGCAGCATGTCGGCATCACCGAGAACCCGTTCCGCATCGCGGTGTTGAAGGACGGCAAATTCTCGCTCATGCCGTGAGACCTGGCTCGTGAGCGCGCCCGGCCGTCCCCTCCTCGAGGCGCGTGACATCTCCGCCTTCTATGGTCGCGTGCATGCGCTGAAGCCGACGAGCCTGCATGTTGATCAGGGCGAGCTGGTCACCGTGCTTGGCGCCAACGGGGCCGGGAAGACCACTTTGTTGCGGGCGCTGACGCGGCTCACCCCGGCGCAAGGCCAGATCTTCTTCGAAGGCGAGGATGTGAGCGCGCTGCCCACCCATCGCCTGGCCGGCCGGGGCGTGATCATGGTGCAGGAGGGGCGCGGCCTGTTCGGCCAGATGTCGGTGCGCGAGAACCTCATCCTCGGCGCCTATGCCAACCGGGGCAGGGAGGAAGACCGCCTGCAACGCGTGTTCGAGCTGTTTCCGAGGCTCAAGGAACGCATCGGCCAGGTCGCGGCGTCGCTCTCCGGCGGCGAGCAGCAGAGGCTCGCCATCGGCCGCGCCTTGATGGCCGCGCCGAAGCTTCTGATGCTCGACGAGCCCTCGCTCGGCCTTGCCCCGAAGGTGGCGGCCGAGATCCTCGAGACGCTCGGCGAGCTCAATCGCGGCGGCCTCGGCATCCTGCTCGTCGAGCAGAAGGCGCCGCAGGCGCTCAAGCTCGCAC
>JBIOEK010000336.1:0-4791 GCA_044445925.1 Hyphomicrobiales bacterium | reverse complement strand
GAGCGGATCCTGGAAGACGAGCTGCATGCGGGCGCGCAGCCGCCTCCAGGCCGCGCCGTCGGCGGCGGGCATCGGCGCCCCGTCGAAGCGCACCGCGCCGCCATCCGCCGCTTCGAGACCGAGCGCCAATCGCCCGGTCGTCGATTTGCCGCAACCGGATTCACCGACAAGACCGAGCGTGCGGCCGCGATCGAGCTTGAGCGACACGCCGGCAACCGCCTGAACCGAGCTCGACGCCCTGAACAGGCCGCGTCGCGCCCGATAAGCGCGCGTGACCGCCTCGAGCTCAAGGAGGCTCATCTGCGGGAGCCCTTGGCCCTGCGGTCCGAACACGCCTCGGCGAGCATCGGCCTCACGCCGGCATCGCCTCGCTGGCGATCTCGGCCACCCGGATGCAGGCGGCGCGCTGGCCGGGCCCCACATCGAGCATCGGCGGCGGCGCGGCGGAGCAGTCCGGGATCGCGAGCCCGCAGCGCGGCGCGAAGGCGCAGCCCGCCGGCATGTTCCAGGGCTCGGGCACATGGCCCGGAATGGCGGTGAGCCGCCGCCGCTCGCCCGTCAGCGGCGGCACCGCTCCGAGCAGGCCGCGCGTGTAGGGGTGGGCTGGCGCGGTGAAGAGACGATCCGCCGGCGCCTCTTCGACGATGCCGCCCGCATACATCACGACGATGCGGTCGCAGAGCTCGGCGACGACGGAGAGATCATGGCTGATCAGCACGAGCGCCATGCCCATCTCGTGCCGCAGCCGGTCGATGAGGTCGAGGATCTGCGCCTGGATGGTGGCGTCGAGCGCGGTCGTGGGCTCGTCGGCGACGAGCAGCTCCGGCTCGCCGGCGAGCGCCATGGCGATCATGACGCGCTGATTCTGACCGCCGGACAGCTCATGCGGGTAGAGGTCGAGGCGGTGCCTGGCGTCGGGAATGCCGACGAGCTCGAAGAGGCGGCGCGCCTCGGCCTTGGCGGCGGCTCCCACAAGGCCCCGATGCAGGCGCACGGCCTCCGTGAGCTGCCTACCTACCCGCTGCACCGGGTCGAGCGACGAGATCGGATCCTGGAAGATCAGCCCGATCCGCCCGCCGCGGATGGGCGACAATTCCTGCTCCGAGGCGCCGATGATGTTGCGGCCCTCGAGGCGCGCTTCCCCCCGTATCTGCGCATGGCGCGGCAGGAGGCCAAGCGTCGCCAGCCAAGTGACCGATTTGCCGGAGCCGGATTCGCCGACCATGCCGAGCGCCTCGCCCCGCGCGACGCTGAGATTCAATCCGTGCAGCACGGATTGACCCTTGAAGGCGACGCTGAGATCGCGAAGCTCGATGAGCGGCGCCGCGCCCGTCGAGGCGTGCAAGAGCGGCGCTGCGAGGCGCCCATGGCGACTCATGGCCTCAACCATGGGCGCTGCCGGCAAGCGTCAGAAAGCCGCTGCGTCCAATCTTGCCCATGATGCTTATCCCTCCCTCGGGGATTTGCGCTCCTCCAGGCCCTGCGGCGTGGCGCGGAAATGGGTCAGGGTGCGGTCCGCATGGATCAGCCGCCAGGAGAGCGCCCTTTGCGCATAGTCCCTGACGATCGCCGCATGGGCTCCATCCTCGGCGAGATTGCGGAACTGGTTCGGGTCCGCCTTCAGGTCGAAGAACAGCGGCGGCAGGGCGGCGAAATGCACATATTTGAAGCGCGCGTCCTGCACCACGCACAGGCTCGCCTCATCCATGCCGACGCCGAGATCGCGCTCGGGCAGCGAATAGTGGATATCGCGGAAGTCGTATTCGTAATGCAGCTCGGTGCGCCAGTCCGCCGGCTTGCCCGCCCGCGTGAAGGGCACGAGGCTTCGCCCGTCGCAGGCGCGCGGAACCTCGCCGCCGAGCCAGTCGATGATGGTCGGCATCACGTCGATGCTCTCGGTGAAGGCGGCCTCGACGCCTCCCGCTCCCGTCCCGGCGCGAGGGTCCTTGATCACCAGCGGGATGCGGAAGCTTTCGTCGAAATAACCGATCTTGCCGAGGAGATAGTGATCGCCGAGCTGCTCCCCGTGATCGCTGGTGAAGATGATCAGCGTGTCCTTCCACTGCCCGGTCTCGTCGAGATAGGCGAAGACGCGGCCCAGGCAATCGTCGATCTCGGTCATCAGGCCGAAATAGGTGGCGCGCATCTGCCGGATGGCACCTTCGTCCAGTTCCGAGGCGGCACCGGCCGCGCCCTCGAAGAAGCCTTTGCTCATCGTGGTGCGCAGGTAGAAGTCGAGGAGCGGGTGCTGCCTCGCCTCCTCCTGCGGAGACGCTGCCCGGATCGGCGGCGCCATGTCGGCCGGCCTGTACATGGCGTGATAGGGCGCCGAGGCGACGAAGGGCGGATGCGGGCGCCAATAGCCGAGATGCAGGAAGAAGGGCTTGCCGTTCAAGCCTTTGAGATAGGTGAGGGCCCGCTCCGTGAAGAAGGTGGAATCGGAGAGCTCCGCGGGAATTCGAGCAGGGCGGTCCGTCGCTCCCGGCACCGCGTCCTCGCCTTCGGGCAACCAAATATCGTCGCGCCGCTTCGGCAATTCGTAGCCCTGATGCACCAGCCAGCCGAAATACCCGTCCTTGTCGGGCTCGAAGGCGCCGACCGAGCGAAAGCCCGCCATGAGGTCGCCGAGCTGCATGAAGCTGCGGTCGTTCGCCGAGGTGGCGCGCGGATCGGCGGTGGTCGTGGTGTAGCCGATCAGCGCCGGATCATAGCCGCAATCGCGCAAGGCCCGTGCCAAGGTGGTGTGGCGGGCATCGAGCGGCACGGTGTTCTGCACGGCGCGGTGGTTCATCTGGTAGAGGCCGGTGAGCAGGCTCGCCCGAGCCGGGCCGCAAGGGACCGTCGTCGTCACATGGTTGCGGAAGGTCACGCCTTCGCGGCATAGCCGGTCGAGATTGGGCGTGCGCAGATGCGGCGTGCCGAGCCAGGGCACGCAATCGGCGCGCCATTGGTCGACGACGATCAGGAGCACGTTTCCAGGATGCATGACTCGAGGCGGCTCGGTTCGGCGAACACGCTAGGCAGGGGTTGAGAGAGCGTCAAACCCGGCGCCGCTGCGAGTTCAGCGCCACTGTGAGGGAGCGCCGATCAGCCGGGCACGCTGCCGCCCCAATTCGCCGGGCGGAAGTCCATGCCGAAGTCGGGGGCTGCCTTCCACTGGATGGACTTCGCCTTGCCGGTGAAGGTCGCGTTCTGGTGCAGGACCGTATAGGCGGGGTCCTTGCGCTCGCAGATCTCGAGCAGGCGCGCGAAGATCTTGTGGCGCCGATCCTTGTCCGTGCTGCTGGTCAGTGCTGCAGACAATTCGTTGACCTCGGCGTTGCCGTATTCGCCGGTCTGCTGCTGCTGGCCTTGCGGGCCGTGCTGCGAGACGAGCGAGGATACCGGATCGTTGAAGACGGCGCTGTTTGACCAGTCATGCACGCCACGCTGTCCGGCGCGCTCGAAGATCTGCGTCCAGTTCTCCTTCATCTCGATGACGACATTTATGCCGGCCTGCTGCCACATCTCGGTCAGCACCTGGGCGTTGGCCGTCTGGTTGGTGTAATAGTCGTTGAGCAGCCGATAGGGGATCGGATCGCCCTTGTAGCCCGATTGCTTCACAAGCTCGCGAGCCTTGGCGAGGTCGAACTGCGGCACGGTCCAGCCCGGCACGAACATATAGCCGTAGAACTCCCATTGCAGGCCGGGAGGCACGCGCGTGCGCCCGAGCCACAGGCTGTCGACGATCGACTGGCGATCGATCGCATGCGCCATGGCGAGCCTGAGCTTCGGGTCCCTCAGCGCCGTGTCGAACTTGTCGAAGGTGGTGAGGCGGTGGTTCGGCACGAGGCCGCCGACCACATGCAGCCTGGCGTCGCTCTCGACGGTCTTGATCTGATCGGGCGGTAGGTCCCCGGCGAACTGGAATTCGCCGCTGCGCAGGCCGTTGACCCGCTGCGCCACCTCCGGCACCTGCATGAAGGTCAGCGTGCGAAGCGGCGGCCTGCCGCCCCAATAATCCTCATGCGCCTCGAGCACCAACGCCACATCGGGCTTGTATTCCCGCACCCTGTAGGGTCCGGTGCCGATCGGCTTCCTCGCATAGTCGAGCCAGCTCGCCGCTTCCTCGAAGCCGCGGCGGTTGACGATCTCGCTGCCGAGCGCGGTCAGCCGGCCTTCCAGCGTGAGGTCCGGCGTCGCATTGATGAAGCGCACCGTGTATTTGTCGACGACCTCGATCTTCTGCAGCGAGGGCCATAGGCGACGCGCCACCGGCGGCACTTGCGCGGGGAGGGATTTCGACGCCGACATCGGGTTGCGCGTATCGAGCGCGATCGTCTTGTCCATGTTGAGCGGCTCGGTCGTGCCGAACATGCGCGCCGGCGAGAAGGTGAAGGCCACGTCCTCAGCCGTCAGCTCATCGCCATTGTGGAACTTGACGCCTTGGCGCAGCGCCACCTCCAAGGTGCGGTCGTCGATGCGCTTCCAGCTCACGGCGGCGCGCGGGACCGATTCGAGCTGCCCCTGGTAGTTCTTGCCGATCAGCGTCTCGAGGAAGGAATTGGTGATCCGCGTCCCGACATTCGACTGCTCGGCGATGGGATCGATGGTGTTACTGGTGGCGATGAGCTGCACGGCGACCTTGATATCGGGTCGCTGATCGGCCTGCGCGATGGCGAAGCGCGGCAGGGCGCTCGCGCCCGCGACGGCCATCAGGCCGCGTCGCGTCAATCTCAACATGACGGCTCTCCTCCAAGGGGCGCGATCTCGGCCGCCGGATGGCGGGCGAGAGCAGGCGAATTGATTTGG
>JBIOEK010000335.1:0-4797 GCA_044445925.1 Hyphomicrobiales bacterium | reverse complement strand
GTGAACGGGTCGATCAATCCTACTCCCATGCCTTGCGAGACGAGGGTGCAGATGACCGCCGCGAATTGCGCCTCGAGCGTCAATCGCCGTTCGATCTGGGCCTTCTGGAATATCTGATCGACGAGATGGCGCACGACCGTGTGACGGGTGAGCGAAATGAAGGCTTCTCCGGCGAGATCCTTGGCCCGCACCGATGTGTATCGCGACAGCTTGTGCCCGATCGGAATGGCGAGGACATAGGGCAAGCGGCAGAAATCGTCGGCATCCACTCCTGAGCGGGCGAAGGGATGCTCGGCAATTCCAAGATCGATCTGCTGGGCCGCCGCCCACTCCTCGACCTTCGCCGAAGTCTGGATATTGATGGAGATCGAGGTTCGCGGATGGTCCTTTCGGAAGCGATTGACGGCGTCGGGAACGAAGCCGAACGCGACGGCCGGAAGCACGCCGATCGTGAGCTTGCCGGCATTGGCCATGCGGATATCGGCTGCGATCTCGCGGATCTTGTCGACCGAAACGAATGTCCGCTCGACCTCGTCATGCAGCAACAGCGCCTCGGGCGTGGGGATCAGCCGGCCCTTGGAGCGATCGAACAAATCGATGGCGAGCGATGTTTCGAGCTGATCGATGAGACGGCTCACCGCGGGCTGCGACACGCCGATCAATTGAGCCGCGGCCTTGGTGGTTCCGGCCATCATGAAGGCGCGGAACGCCTCGAGCTGCCTGATATTCACGACCGCCTCACACTCGACCCGAACTCGGCAACCATGCCGTGACCAGTCGCTTCCAACACACCCGAGCAGCGACCAAAACCTTGGATGCATCATGATGACGGCAAGCGAAGCATCGACACAAGCCCCGACGAACCCGGCAAAGCGCGGCGGCGACCCGCTGCTGGCACCGCTGAGAATTCGGCATCTTGGGCTCAAGAACCGCATCATGAGCACCAGCCATGCCTGCGGCCTCGAGGAAGGCGGGATGCCGACGCTCCCCTACCAGCTCTACCACGAGGAGAAAGCCAAGGGCCGCATCGCCCTCACCATGTTCGGCGGCTCCTCCAACGTCGCCCTCGACAGCCCCAATATCTTTCGTCAGCTCAATATGGGCACCGACGAGATCATACCCCATCTCCAGCGCTTCTCCGAACGGATCCATCGCCACGGGGCGGCGCTCATGGTGCAGATCACGCATCTTGGACGCCGCGGCGAACCCTATGCCTCGAACTGGCTGCCGACGATTGCGCCTTCCCCCATCCGCGAGACGCTGCATCGCAGCTTCCCCAAGGAAATGGACGGGCACGATATCGAGCGGGTGGTGAAGGCTTTCGGCAGCGCGGCCAAGCGCTGCCTGGAGGGCGGGCTCGATGGCCTCGAGACGCTGGCTGGAGGCCATCTCATCGGCCAGTTCCTCTCGCCGGCCACGAACAAGCGCACGGACCGGTTTGGCGGAAGCGTCGAGAACCGCTGCAGGTTCGGCCTGATGGTCTACGAGGAAATGCGCCGCCAGGTCGGCGACCGCTTTCTCCTGGGCTTGCGTTACGTGATCGACGAGGGCAGAGGCGGTCTTTCCTTCGAGGAATGCCTGAAGATCGCAAAGCTCTTCGAAAGCTCAGGCTTCGTCGATTTCTTCAATGCCATCTACGGGCGCATGGATACGGAGATCGGGCTCGCGGTCGACAACATGCCCGGCATGGCATCGCCCATCGCTCCCTGGCTGAAGCCGGTCGGCGAGTTCAAGCGCGAGGTGAAGCTGCCGGTCTTCCATGCCGCACGCATCGCGGATGTCGCGACCGCGCGTCACGCGATCCGCGAGGGGCTCTTGGACATGGTCGCGATGACACGCGCGCACATCGCCGATCCTCACATCGTCCGCAAGCTCTCCGAAGGGGCGGAGAGCGAGATCCGCCCCTGCGTCGGTGCGACGCACTGCCAGTCCCAGTACAGGCCGTCCTGCCTCCACAACCCCTCGAGCGGCCGCGAGAGCACCCTGCCGCACGCCATCCCGCGCGCGGAAGGTCCCGGCCGCAAGGTGGTGGTCGTCGGGGGAGGGCCTGCCGGCCTCGAGGCGGCCAGGGTCTGCGCCGAGCGCGGGCACCTCGTCATCTTGCTCGAGGCGGCCGACAGGCTAGGCGGCCAGGTGCTGTTGGCGGCGCGTGCGAGCTGGCGCAAGGACTTGCTCGGCATCATCGATTGGCGTCGATCCGAGCTCGACAGGCTCGGCGTCGAGGTGCATCTCAACAGCTTCGCGGCGAGGAGCGACGTCACCGCTCTCGCGCCCGATATCGTCATCATCGCGACAGGAGGCACACCGGACATCGATTGGATCGATGGCGCGGCCAACGTCACCAGCATCTGGGACGTGGTGACGGGACAGGTTCCGATCGCCCAGGAGGTCGTCATCTATGACGGGACGGGCCGCCATCCGGCGCCCCAGATGGCCGAGCTCGCGGCGACCAGAGGAAGCAAGGTCACTCTGTTCTCCATCGATGCGATGCTCGCCCAGGAGCTGACCTATGCGGAGCGGGTGATCTGGAAGAAACGAAGCTACGAGCTCGGGATTCCGATCAGCTTCGATCATGAGATCGAGAAGGTCGAAAGGCGGGCCAACCGGATCGTGGCGACGTTCCGCAACCTGATGACGGGCATTGCGGTGGAATGCAGTGCCGATCAGATCATCGTCGAGCATGGCACGATCCCCGCCGACGAGCTCTATCGCGACCTGCGCGACGACGCGATCAACGGCGGCGTCACGGATCTCGAGGCGCTGGTCGCGGTCAAGCCTCAGCCGCGCGGCGCAAACCCGTTGGGGAAATATGAGCTCCACCGGATAGGCGACGCGGTCGCGAGCCGCAATATCCATGCGAGCGTGCTCGACGCCATGCGCCTATGTCGCGCCCTTTGATAAGAGGGGAGTGAGCCGCGCGATATCGGGCGACCGCCGCGAGGCTCGACTGCGTTCGCAAGCCCGCTGGTCGATGGGGCGGGCTCGCCTTCGCGCCGCAAGGCTTGCCGGGATCGGCGCTATTTCGACGGCGCAGCGGGCGCGCTCGTGGCGGGGGCGGGCAGGATTTCGCGCATCACGCCAGGGCTGAACAAGGTGAGCGCCAGAACCACGACGGCGATCACGCCGATCACGGCGAGGGCGGCGATGAGAGCCGTCGACCAGCCTCGTGCGACGATCGCCTGCGCGAGGCTCGGAGGGCCTGCCTTGCCGCCGGGCGGGCCTGAAACTCCTCCGGCATAGCTCGCCGCGAGCCCTTCGCCTTCCCGCCCGCCGGGGTCCCGGCTGAGCACGTCGACGGCCAGGCGCCTATAGGTCAGGAGGCGGCGCGGGGTGCGTTCCCCCATATGGTAGGCCTGGAGCTCGCCGGGGGTCACCTCGCGCCCATGCTCCTTGTTAAGGCTGATGAGCCAGTCGCGCTTGTTCTGCTTATAGAGCCCATAGGCGAGCAGGCCGACTGTATCGTCCTCGGCCTGGACCAGCTCGGCAAAAATAGCATTCCTGCCGCCGGCCGCTGCCTTCTGGGCCTTGTCGTCGGTCGTCGAGCCGACGCCGCTCATCCTTGCCGATTCGCCGCTCGTCGAGACATTATCGATCATTCCGTCTATCCTGAATCGAGGCAAACTATGAGGTTGGCGATGCGAGCCTTGCGGGCTCGCCCCTCAGTTAGCGCATCTGGCGAAGAGTCCACAAGGATGGCTCCATGCCCCGAAGAGGGGTTGGTCGAAATGGCCATCTGGAGCGTCGAAAATCCAACCGAATATTGACATATTGGGTTAGATTTTCGTCTGCTGGCTGCTCCGTTTCGTCCCAAATCCCGGCTCGCGCGCCATATGCCGACAGGGCCCGGCGCATGTCCTATTGGTTCAGCGATGGCCTGCCATGCGCATCTTAAGGCATACTGCGAGCTGCGATGATGCAATAATTCAAGGCTCAAAGTCCCGGCTCGACATCGGTTCGGCCCAAAAGGAGAGGTGGCATGCCGCAATCTCGACAGGGTATCGCGAAGCCCGCGCCCTTCGACACGGCGAGACTCGACGCTCTGCTGGACGCCGAGGGCATCGACGTCCTCATCGCCACCTCGAAGCACAATGTGCAATATCTGCTCGGCGGCTACCGCTTCTTCTTCTTCGACTACATGGATGCGATCGGGATCAGCCGCTACCTGCCGGCGCTGATCTACCAGAAGGGCCGGCCCGACCACACCGCCTATATCGGCTACAGGCTCGAGAGCTACGAGAAGGAGCTCGGCAGGTTCTGGCCCCCGACCGTCGAGACGACGGTGGGCTCGAGCCTCGCGGCGATCGGGCGGGCGATCGAGCATATCAAGGGGCTCGGCTCTCCGATCGGCAAGGTCGGGGTCGAGGCGGCGTTCCTGCCCTGGGATTGCGCCAGGATGCTGCAGGACGGCCTCGGCAATTGCGAGATCGTCGACGCGCTCTTCCCGCTGGAGCGGCTACGGGCGCAAAAGACCAAGGCCGAGCTCGCCCAGCTGCGCGAGGCCTCGGAGCGGGTCGTCGCCTCGATGCTCGCCGTCTTCGAGGGCTGCGCCCCCGGCATGACGAAGCACGAGCTCGTCGATCGGCTGCGGCGCGAGGAGGTCGGGCGAGGGCTCACCTTCGAATACTGCCTGCTCACCGCCGGCACGAGCCTCAACCGCGCGCCCTCCGAACAGCGTCTCGCGGCGGGCGATATCCTCTCGCTCGATTCCGGCGGCAACTACAAGGGCTATATCGGCGATCTCTGCCGCATGGGCATCCTCGGCGAGCCGGACGCCGAGCTCGTGGAGCTGCTCGGCGT
>JBIOEK010000334.1:0-4808 GCA_044445925.1 Hyphomicrobiales bacterium | reverse complement strand
TCTCCAGCGTGACGAGCGCCAGCAGCAGCGGGGCGAGATTGGGCAGGATCTCGCGGAACAGGATGGTGAGCCGCGAAAAGCCGATCATGCGCGCCGCCGTGACATAGTCGGCCTGCGCCTGCGCCATCGTCTCGGCCCGCACCACGCGCGCGAACCTCGTCCAGTCGATGATGACGATTGCCGCGATCACCGATCGGACGCCGGCCCCCATGACGGCGACGATGAGGATCGACAGCAGCACCGGCGGAAAGGCCATCCAGATCTCGATCAGGCGCGAGATCGCGGCGTCGGTGAGCTTGCCGAAATAGCCGGCGAGGAGGCCGAGCAGCGTGCCGAGGAGTGCCGCGAACGAGGCCGCCACGAAGGCGACGGTGAGCGCGATGCGCGTGCCGAAGATGAGGCGCGATAGGACATCGCGGCCGAGATCGTCGGTGCCGAAGGGAAAGCCAAGCGCAGCGCCCTCGAAGCCGAAAGGCGGCAAGGTGCCGGACATCAGGTCCTGCTCGAGCGGATCATGGGGCGCGATCAGCGGAGCGATGAGGGCAGCGATCAAGAGCAGAAGGATGAAGCCGCCGCCGCCCACGACCTTGGGGTCGCGCAGCAGGGCACGCAAGCTGCTGCGCGCGCGCCCCGCGGGCGCGGCCTCCATCTTGGTCTTCGTCTCGTTCTCGGGCCGCTCATCCATGGCGCAAACGCGGATTGAGGGCGAGCACGCTAAGATCGATCGCGATGTTGACCAGGATGAAGAGCGCGCCGAACACCAATACCAGGCCCTGGATCAGCGGCTGGTCGCGGTTGATCACCGCGTCGATCGCCATGTTGCCGATGCCCGGATAGGCAAAGATGCGCTCGATGATCACGGTGCCGCCGATCAGGAAGGTGAACTGCACGCCGGTGAGCGCGAGCGTGGGGCCGACTGCGTTGCGTAAGGCCTCGCCGACCACCAGGCGCGTTTCGGACAGGCCCTTGACCCTCGCGATCAGCACATAGTCCTGCAGCATCGCCTCGCTCAGCGCCTCCTTCAGGATACGCGCGATCACCGCGGCGAGCGGCAAGGCGAGGGCGAGCGTCGGCATCACCATATGGGCGACGATGTCCTTGGCGATCCCGAAGCGGAAGGTGAGGAGGCTCTCCAGCAATTGGAAATGTGTGAGGAAAGGGACGCCGGCCGTCGGATCGATGCGTCCGGAGAGCGGGAAGACCGGCCACAGCACGCCGAGGACGAGCACGAAGGCGAGCGCCCAGACGAAATCGGGCACGGCGAGCATAAGGCCGTTCCCGGCGTCGAGAAGCGATGCGCCGAGGCTACGGCGCATCAAGGTGCCGATAACCGCGATCGTCAAGCCAAGCAAGACCGCGACCAAGAGCGCCGCGACTGCGAGCTCGAGGGTTGCCGGAAGCCGCTCCACCAGCAATTCCAGCACGTCGCGGTGCAGCGAGATCGAGGAGCCGAAATCGCCGCGCAATATGCCCCCTAGCCAGATGCCGAACTGGGCGATGAGCGGTTGGTCGAGCCCGTAACGGGCGCGCAGATCGGCGATATCCTGGGTGCTGGCTCCGGGACCGATCATCATGGCGATCGGATCGCCCGGCACGACGCGCAAGAGCAGGAAGACGATGACCGCCACGCCGAACAGCGTCACCGCGGCCATGCCGATGCGCCTGAGAAGAACCGACGCGATCATCGGCTGACGAGTCGCCGGCGGCTCGTCGGCCGCTCTGAGGGAGGGCTCACCTCTTTGTCATGGCCGAGCCCGGCCATGACGCAAAAGGGAAGCCAGGCGCGATCATCGGCGCAGGCTGGCTACGTCATCCCTTCTTCGACACGAGGGTCGGCTGCATGGCGCCCGAGACGTTCGGGGTGACCTTGAGATCGGCCTTATAGACGAGCGGCTGGACGTATTGCAGCAGCGGGATCACATAGCCCTCTTCGGCGATGTATTTGCTGACGGCCTTCCAGCCGGCGATCCGCTTCTTTTCGTCCTTCTCGCCCCAGAGCGGACCGATCTTGGCGTCGAGGTCGTCGCTCTTCCAGCTCGAGTGCGGCGACTTGCTGAACATGGCAAAGCCCGTCGAGGTGGTCGGGTCGCCGATCGCATTGCCCCAATTGTAGAAGGCGAAAGGCGCGAGCTTATGCGTGGTGCGCAGCTCGAAATGCTTGGCGACCTCGTAGACCTCGATCTCCGCCTCGAGGCCGATCTTGCGCCACATGCCGACGATCGCCTGGATCATCTCGTAATCCTTCGGCTTGAGGCCGCGTGTCGTCTGGATCGTGGTCTTGAGCGGCTTTGCGGGCGAGTAGCCGGCCGCCGCCATCAGCTTTGCCGCCTTCGCGGGATCATGGCCGACCTTGATCGAGGCGTCGTAGGCCGCGTATTCGGGAGCCTCCAGCGTGTCGATCGGCACGCCGTGGCCGCGCAGGAGCTGCTTGACGATCGCCTGCTTGTCGATGGCGTGGTGGGCGGCAAGCCGGACATTCTTGTCCAGCATGGTGGCATCGGAGTTGATGAAGATCATGCCGATATCGGAGATCGGCGTTGCCACCCCGGCGAGGCCCTTCTTGGCCTTGAGCCGGTCGAACTCCTCATAGGGGACCTCCAAGGTCAGGTCGGACGAGCCGCTCTCGATCTCGGCCACCCGGCTCGTGGCGTCGGTCACGAACTTGAACACCACGGTGTCGAAGGCGGGCTTGCCGCCCCAATATTTCGGGTTGGCCTTGAGGCGCAGGAAGGCGTTGCCCTGATATTCGTCGACCATATAGGGGCCGGTGCCGATCGGCTTCTTCTCGAAGCCGTCCGCGCCCACCTTCTCGTAATAGGCCTTGGGCAGGACGAAGCCGGTCAGGAACGCCATCCACTCGAAGATGGTGGGGTCGAACGACTTGACGTCTGCCGTGACGCGCTTGCCGTCGATCTTGAAGTTGCCGATCGTCGACCAGGTGAACTGGATGGGGTTGCCGGTCTTGGCATCGCCGGCGCGCTCGAGCGACCAGGCGATGTCTTCGGGCGTGAAGGGAGAGCCGTCATGCCAGGTCACGCCCTCGCGCAAATCCATCCAGATCTTGCTCTTGTCGTCGTTCCAGCCCCAGGCCGTCAGCAGGCCGGGCTCGAAGGCGAGGTTCGGCTTCTGGCCGATATACTGGTCGAACACCGAGCGGTAGATCGCCTGGATGGTCGGGTTCACCGCCGAGGGGCCGACGGTCGGGTCGAAGGCCGGCAGGTTGACGTTATAGGCGATGGTCAGCGTGTCGCCAGCGGCGGCCTCCGCATCGCGCCGCGGGCCGACCAGGCCCGCGATCAGGCTGCCCGCGCCGAGCGCAAGCGTTTGGCGTCGTGTCGACTTGAACATGCTTGTCCCCTCCAAGGAGAGCTCACCAAATTGATCCCGACGCCGGCGCAGACCGGACGGCGCCTTAAGCTCGCGATTTCGGCCACGATCCGGGTCGCGCGGGCTTTGTTGCCCATGGATTACTTTAAGATTAAAGCAAATTCCTGAGCCCGCCAAGGCCCGTTCAACAGGCCCGTTCGGCGGGCAAATTCCCGGCGATTTTTCCCATGCAGACCTATGACGCGATCGTGATCGGGGCGGGGCATAACGGGCTCGCCGCGGCGATTCATCTTAGCGCCAAGGGCTGGAAGGTCGCGGTCGTCGAGCGAGCCGAAGAGGCGGGCGGGGCAGTGCGGACGCGCGAGGTGACGCTGCCGGGCTTTCGCCACGATCTCTTCGCCATGAATCTGAGCCTGTTTGCCGGCTCGCCGTTCTTTTCCGCCTACAAGACCGGGCTCCTCGGCCATGGCCTCGCCTTCGTCGGTGCCGAGGACTGCTTCGCGACTGCCTTCGAGGATCGCAGCTGGCTCGGCGTGAGCCGCAATATCGGCAAGACCATGGGGCGCATCGCGGCGCTCGCGCCGGCCGATGCCGAACGCTGGCGCGCCATGACCGAAGCCTTTGCGAGCGACGCGCCCCATATCTTCGCCTTGCTCGCATCCCCCATGCCGTCATGGGCGATGGCCAAGGGCCTTTGGAATGCTTTTCGTGCCAAGGGCGGTCCCTGGCTCGCCGAGCTCGCCCGCCTCCTGCTCTCCTCGCCGCGTGGTTTCCTCGACGCGCATTTCGACAGCGACAAGCTCAAGGTCATGATGTCGGCCTGGGGCATGCATCTCGATTTTTCGCCGGACATCGCGGGTGGCGCTTTGTTTCCCTATCTCGAATCGATGGCGAACCAGAGCTTCGGCATGGCGCTCGGGCAGGGTGGGGCCGACACCATGATCAAAGCGTTTACGGCCTATCTCGCCTCGCTCGGGGGAGAGCTGCGGCTTGGCCGCGCGGTCGAGCGCATCGAGACCGAGGGGGACCGCGCCACGGGGGTCCGCCTCGCCGGTGGCGAGGCTCTCGGCGCCCGCGCGGTGATCGCCAATGCCCATCCGCGGCTGGTATTCGGCAAGCTCCTGGCGCCGGACGCGCGCCGCGCGGCTTTTGCCGAAAGGATCGCCGCCTTCCGCGCCGGCCCCGGCACGATGATGATCCATCTCGCTCTGTCCGGCCTTCCGGACTGGAGGGCGGGCGAGGAGCTCAAGAAATTCGCCTATGTGCATCTGGCTCCGAGCCTCGAGATGATGGCCGCTTCCTATGCGCAGGCCATGTCCGGTCTCCTGCCGGACGAGCCGGTGCTGGTGGTCGGGCAGCCGACGGCGATCGATCCCTCGCGGGCCCCGCCCAGCCGGCACGTGCTTTGGGTGCAGGTCAGGGTGCTGCCGGCGACCAGGGTGTTGGTTCCGGTCAGCGTCCAGTCGGCGCCGGGATCGATG